>NZ_JBXFWG010000029.1:0-53735 GCF_056854535.1 Stenotrophomonas sp. STEN054
CGGTTGAGGGGGTGTGAGCGGCATGGATGCCGCGACCAAGCCCCCATGGATGGGTTCACGGCGTCCCCCTCAACCGGACCCACCCCGCCATCCCACGGAGTGCCGGCTTTTGACGGTGCCCTGGCTCGAAGCAGGTGCAGGGCTGCAAGCCCTGCAAAACAAACACCACCCTACTTCGCCTGCTCGCAGAACTTCTGCCGGTACTGCAGCGCCTTCGGCATCAGCGCCTGCAGGTTCTGGATCCGAGTACCAGGATTGGGATGCGTCGAGGAAAACTCCGGCGGCGACTGTCCGCCACTCGCCTGCCCCATCCGCTCCCACAACGGCACCGCCTCGCGCGGGTCGAAACATGCCGCTGCCGCCAGCATCAGCCCCACCTCATCGGCCTGGGTCTCGTGGCTGCGCGCATACGGCAGCAGATAACCGTAGCCCATCGCCGACATCATCATCTGTTGCTGCTGCGCATCCATGCCGCTCGCCGCGCCTGCCACCTGGCCGATCTGGGTCAGCTTCTGCTGCGCCATCCGCTGCGCACCATGGCGCAGCAATGCATGGGCAATTTCATGGCCCATGACCACCGCCATCGCATCGGTCGTGCGCGCCACCGGCACCAGGCCGGTGTACACCGCCATCTTGCCGCCCGGCAGGCAGAAGGCGTTGACCTGGTCGGACTGGATGACGTTGACCTCCCAGTCGAAATCACGCGAGAAGTGTCCGGGCTGCAGCCCATGTTCCTGCGCCAGCGCGGTCTCCACCACGTCCACCTTGGCGATAAGGCGCTGGGCGATGGCGCGGATGTCGCGGGACATCGGCGCGTCGGCGGGCAGCGGCGGTTCTTCGGCAAGGATCTGCTGGTAGGCCTGCAGGCCCAGCGCTTTTTCCTGGCTGGCATCCAGGGTGCTGTCGATCAGCACCTTCTCACCGGTATAAGGGTCTACAGCGCGATTGGAAAAGAAGTAGAACGCTGCATAGCCGGCCGCCAGCAGCAGTACCCACCAGCGGATGTTGCCGAAGAGGCCACGGCGGCCAGGCTGCGGAGAGCGTGAGGGGGAATCGTTGCGCATCATCAGGCCTTCAGGCGGATCCCGCGGAACAGCGGGGACGGCGCCATCTTAGGGCTCAAAGGTGAAGCTGGCGTCTGATCAGATACCGCGTACCAGGCGGAAGCCGATACGCGCGCTGGTGGTGTCCGAATCCTGCGACTGGCGCCAGGCCGCACGGGTCTGTTCCGGGGCATTGGCCCAGTTGCCGCCGCGGATTACCCGCGAACGGCAGCCCGGGTTGAACCATGCCGCACCATCGGACGGCGCGCGCCGGTAGCTGGCGTGCCAGCAGTCGGCCACCCATTCGCTGAGGTTGCCAGACAGGTCATGCAGGCCGAAGGCATTGGCCTGGAAGGTCGCCACCGGTGCCGGCCCCCACCAGCCATCGCCATAGCCGACGAAGGCGTTCTGCCAGTGCCGGCCCGACGGCGAGACGTCGCGGCTGCCGGTGTAGTTGCCGTTGCCCTCCGGTGGCAGGCCGGCATCGCCCCAGGGGTAGCGGCCGCTGTTGCCACCGCGCATCGCGTATTCGAACTCGGCTTCGCTGGGCAGGCGGTAGGAGCGCCCGGTCTGCTCGGACAGCCAGGTGGCGTAGTTCTCGGCATCGCGCACGCTGACGTGCATCACCGGCGAATTGCCCATCGCCCGGCCGCCGTCGTAATCCGAGCGCCAGTCCACGCCGCTGCGGCGGATGAAGTTGCCGCTGCGCTCGTCATAGACCACCGAGTGGCCACGACGCGTCGCGCGCGGACGGGCGTTGGTCGCCTTCACGTAGCGCGCGAAGTCACTCACGGTGACCTCGGTGATGGCCATCGCAAAGCCGCGCTCGAAGCGCACGTAGTGCGAAGGCCGCTCGGCGTCGCTGGCGCCGGGCTCGGTATCGCCGGCGCCCATCTGGAAGCCGCCATGCGGCACCACGATCATCTGCGGGCCGCGGCCGCCGTCACGCAGCGCATCGCTGAACACCTGGCCCGGACGGAAACTGCCGTAGTGGGTGGCCAGGTCGATACGCTCGCGCAGCTGTGCCACCACCGGGTCGCCCGGCAGGGCGATGCGCAGGGCTTCGGCCAGCTTCTCGCGCGCCGGCTTCAGGCCCTGCGGGGTGGTCAGGTCGCGCAGGCCACCGTCGCGCAGCTGCACCAGGGCGGCAGCACGGATCTGTTCGATGCGCTCGAAGGCATCGGCAATCGTCGGCGAGGAATCGCGCACTTTGCTGGCCTCGGCCAGCCAGGCACCGGCACTGGCGAAGTCGCGTGCACGTGCGGCGTCCTCGGCACGGCGGATCAGCCCGCTCTCGGCCGCGGCCAGGCCCTGCCGCGCACGCCGGTTGTCCTCGTCCAGGGCCAGCGCTTCACGGAAATTGGGAATCGCACCGTCGCCGTCTTCGCCGATGCGATCGGCACGCAGGTCCTCCTCACCGGCACGGTTGTACGCCACCACGCGCTGCGCGGTCTCCACCCGGCCCTGCAGCGCGCGCACTTTCTCGTCCTTCGGGGCGAGGGTCAGCAGCACCAGCGCCTGGCGGCTGGCCTCGGCCAATGCTTCGCGCTGCTTCAGCGGCCGCGCCAGCAGCGCATCGGCCTGCTGCAGCAGATGCTGCCGGGCACGCTGCAGGCCGGCACGGGCCTGGCGATCGTCCGGATCAACCTCCTGCACGGCCAGCCACAATGGAATGGCCGCCTCGGCATCCTCATACAGGTGGTCGCGGGCGAACGCCTGCTCGGCCGCACGCCGCAGCTGCGCCTGGCTGCGCTGCTGCCGGTCTACCCGCGGCGGCGTCCACTGCTGGATGTCCTCGGCCGGATCGTCATCGGCGATGGTCACCGTGCCCTGCCCCGGCGCCGGTGCCGGCTGCTCCCGGGCCGGGCGCTTTTCACCGGCCCCTTCGGCGGGCACCGGAGGCGGCGGCGTGCAGCCGGCCAGGGCCACGGCCAGGGCGGTGCACAGCGCGGACGACAGCGGAAAACGCAAGCGGGAGCTCCTTCAACACGGACGCGGACCGACGTTAGGCTATTCTCCCCTGCCTGAGCAAACCCGAGTAGTAGGCCCTGACCCGTGGCAACCTGGATCACCACCCCCGCCGAGCTGGACACTTACCGCCAGCAGCGTCCGAGCCGTATCGGCCTGGACACCGAATTCATCCGTGAACGCACCTTCTGGCCGCAGCTTGCGCTGGTGCAGATGGCCGTCGGCGATGACATCCTGCTGATCGACCCGCTGATTCCCGGCATGCCCGAAGCGCTGGCGCCGTGGTTGGCCGACGAATCCATCACCAAGGTGATGCACAGCGCCAGCGAAGACCTGGTGGCCTTCAAGTGGACCTGCGGGGTGATGCCGCGGCCGCTGTTCGACACCCAGATCGGCGCGGCGCTGGCCGGCATCGGTGCCGGCATGGGCTACCAGAAGCTGGTGCAGGAAATCACCGGTGTTGCCTTGGCCAAGGGTGAGACCCGCTCGGACTGGATGCGCCGGCCGCTGTCCGACTCCCAGCTGCAATACGCCGCCGACGATGTCGAGCACCTGTTCGCGCTGCATGATGCGATCGACGGCAAGCTGCAGGCACTGGGTCGCCAGCAGTGGCTGCACGACGATGCCGAGCGCCTGCTGGCCAGTGTCGCCAATGATGAAGAGCGCTGGCCGCACCTGGGCATGCGTGCGGCGCAGTTCCTCGATGCACCGGCCCAGCACCGCCTGCTGCGCCTGCTGCGCTGGCGTGACGTGCAGGCCCGCAGCAGCGACCGCCCGCGCAGCTGGATCCTGGACAACGAACTGGCCGCCACCCTGGCGCGCACGCCCCCGGCCGATGCGGCCGCGCTGGGCAAGCTGTTCGAGCAGTTCCCAAAGGCACCTCGCAAGCTGGCCGGCGCGGTGTGGCAGGCACTGTCCACGCCGCTGGACGACGAAGCCGATGCGCCGCTGGCCATGCAGGCCACCGACACCAACAAGCAGCTGGTGAAGAAACTGCAGGATGCGGTGGCCGAGCGCAGCCGCGAACTGGGCCTGGCCGACGGCGTGCTGGCCTCGCGCAAGCATCTGGAAAGCTACCTGGAGCGCCGCCAGTGGCCGGCCGCCCTCGCCGGCTGGCGCCAGCAGGAACTGGAACCACGGCTTCAGGCCTTGCTGCCGGCACGTTGATGGCGCAGCACAGCCCGGCCGGGTCCGGCCGGGTAGAGTCGACCGTCGGTCGACTACCGCGCGCAGCGCGGGTGTTCTGCCGCACCGTTCAGAGCAGTCGACTGACAGTCGACTCTACCGGGCTCCGTCATCCGCGGCGCAGCCCGGCCGGGTAGAGTCGACCGTTGGTCGACTATCGCGCGCAGCGCGGGTGTTCTGCTGCACCGTTCAGAGCAGTCGACTGACAGTCGACTCTACCGGGCCTCAGACGTAACCGCGTTCCTTCAACCGGGCCCAGCGCTCCGGCCCGATCGCCCGGCGCATCCCGGGCAGCGGATCGATGCTGCCCGTGTTGTCGGCCACGGCCACCACGAAATCATCGGTGGTATTGAGCAGCGCACGGCGCTCGGGCGTGTCCAGCCAGGCCGCGACGTTCTTCAGCACACGCTTGGCCGACACGTCGCTGCGGCGCAGCTCCATGTACTGCGAATGGCGCTTGCAGGCCTCGATCAGCGCCTCGCCATCGAACCAGCATTCGTCCGCAACGCCCTGCCCGCCGCGCATCTCATCCGGCGCCCACAGGTAGTACGCCACATCCTCGCCACGGGCCAGCACCGCTTCGCGGTAGGACTGCCGGCCCCACACCAGAAACGGTGGCCAGGCCGCGGTGAAGTCGCTTTCGGTGAAGCACACAAGCAGGCAGTACAGCGGCTCATCGCGCGGGATGCGGGGCAGCTGCGCGGTGATCGCCTCGACCAGCCGCCGCTCGACCTCGGCGGTGACCGTCGCCAGCGTCTCGCCCGGGCGTGGCCGCTGGTACTGCAGGCGGCGCTGGCCGGTGGCGCGGCCATTCCTGTCCAGGTACTCCAGCACGATGCGGTCGAGCTGGCCGGCATCGTCATAGCTGTACACATCCTGGCACCACCACGTGCGCCCCGCCGTGCTCCAGTTGCACATCACTTCACGCAGCAGGCGGTCGCCTTCCCAATGGTAGGTGCGGTCGATGCCGCGCCCCTCGTCCACCAGGTCCAGTGCCTGCAGTCGTCCCGCTTCCTCGCGGAACTCCCAGGCAGCGTTGATCCGGCCACCGTCATGGAAGCTGAGGTACCGGCGACAACCTGGCGCATGCAGCCACACGCCGATGCGGCCGGACGGGCTGCGCTCGAACACGATGCGCCCTGCCTCATCCAGGCCGTGCTGCACGTGCTTGCGCGCATCCACCTTCGCTTCGGCTACCCAGCGCGGCGGCGGCGTGCCGCTGGATTCGCGCGGGAACGGCGTGATGTACCCCATCGATGCGGTCGCCCAGCGCCAGCTGACCACCTGCGCTTCGCAGCGCGCCTGCAGCGCGAGGGCGGCGGCGGGTTGGGCGTGGGCCTGGTACAGCGCCTTGAGCATGGTTGAGATCCATTCAACACGGCGCGCGACCATAGCATGTGCGTCCGCGCCGTCGTGGCACGCAGGTCGCGGAAACGACAACGCCCCGCGGGTGCGGGGCGCTGCCGGTTCTGCATCGAACCGGTGCTTACCAGTTCATGTTCAGCGAGACACCCACGGTGCGCGGCTCGTTGTAGACCGCGGCCATGTAGTTCTCGATCACGCCCTTGAGGTTCTTCTCGTTGGTGATGTTGCGCGCGAACAGCGCCACTTCGTAGGCACCGTAGTTGCCTGAGTAACCCAGCTTCAGGCCGCCTTCGAAATCACCCTTGGAGTTGAACTCCTTGCTGTCGTACAGGACGAAGCTGGTGTAACCCTGCTTGTTCCAGTCGGTGGACACGAACATGGTGCCGGCATCGCTGACCGGGAAGTCATAACGCGCAGCGAAGTTCACGTTGTACTTCGGCGCGTTCGGTAGCGGGTTACCGTCGATCTGGGCGAAGGTGTTCGCACCGACCTTGATGGTCGGGTCGTTCACGGTGCACACCACCGCGCCGTTCAGTGCGCAGACCTGTGCGTACACGCGCTTGTCCTGGATCTCGCTGTGCAGCAGGCTCAGGCCGGCGCTCAGGGTCAGGTTCGGGATCGGGCGCAGTTCCATGTCGGCTTCAAAGCCGTAGGCCTTGGCCTTGTCGGCGTTGAACAGCACGCCGTTGCCGTCCGAATCGTTGCCGTTGAGCTGGATGTCGCTGACGGTGTAGGTGAACGCGGTGGCGTTGAGGCGCAGGCGGTTGTCCCACAGGCTGCTCTTCACGCCCGCTTCCCACGACAGGATCGTTTCCGAATCGGCAGTGGTGAAATCAGCGTTGAACACGGCCGAACGGCCCTGGATGGTCGGGCCACGGAAGCCGCGTGCCACCTTCGCGTAGACGCTCACGTTCGGGTTGAACTGGTACATCGCGCTCAGGTCCCAGCTCGGGGTGGTATCGGACATCTTCACGTCCGTACGGCCCTTGTAGGTGACTGCGCCGGCAGCGGTGTCCGCGGTCTTCAGCAGACGGGTGTGCTTCTCGTCCCTGGTCTGGCGCAGGCCGGCGGTGATGCTGAACTTGTCGGTGAAGGCGTAGCTGATCTGGCCGAAACCGGCCCACGAGGTGTTCTTGTTGCGCAGGCGCACCCAGTTGTTCGGGTTGCGGGCCGCGCCCTGCAGGAACCACGCACGCTGGTAGAAGTCGGTGGTGTCGCTGCCGTTGAAGTAGAACGCGCCGGCCTGCCACTGCAGGGCGTTGTCATCATGGCTGGCCAAGCGGAATTCCTGGGTCCACTGGTCCAGGTCGCGGATCTGGCCCATCGACTGGCCGTAGCCGTTCGGCACGCCATTGACCGGGAAGTTCACCGCGGCGCCGCCGTCGGTGTCGCCACGGCTGTAGCCGGAGGTGGTTTCGTAGGCGGTGATCGAGGTGAAGTCGACCGCGCCGAAGTCATAACGCGCCTTCACCGAGCCGCCGTAGGTCTTGTAGGCCTGCGGGTTGTTGTCGGCTTCGTCGTAGGCGACCTTGTCGCGCGGCACGTCGGTCTGGTTCGAGCCCTTGGTGAGCGCGTTGCGCAGGAACAGGGTCGAGGTGCCTTCGTAGTCACGGACGTGGGCCGAGGCCAGGATCGAGAACTGGTCGCTCGGGGTCAGCAGCAGCTGCGCGCGCACGTTGCGGTCGTCGAAGCCGCCCATGGCGTTCTTCTTCGGGCTGACCGTGCCATCGGCGCTGGGGCCGGTGTAGGTGTTGTCGACGTAGTCGTCGCGGTGCTGGTACAGGGCCGACACGCGGAACGCGGCGACATCGTTGATCGGGCCGCCGAAGCCGCCATCGATCGACACGCTGTTGTAGCTGGCGTAGCTGGCGCTGACGCGGCCGCTGTAGTCTTCGCTCGGCTTGATGGTGTCGAACTTGACGATGCCGGCGGTGGTGTTGCGACCGAACAGCGAGCCCTGCGGGCCGCGCAGCACTTCCACCTGGTCCACGTCATAGACCGGGTTGGACTTCAGCACCACGTGCTCCAGCACCACGTCGTCCTGGATGATCGACACCGGCTGCGAGGCACCCAGGTAGAAGTCGATGTTGCCCAGGCCGCGGATGTAGAAGCGCGGGAAGATGCGGCCGGTGGTGGTTTCCGCATACAGGCTCGGCACGCGGCCGGACAGCGCCAGCAGGGTGTCGTCGCCGCCGGCGGTGAAATCGCGCATGCGCTCGCCCTGCACCACGCCCACCGACACCGGCACTTCCTGCAGATTCTGTTCGCGGTGCTCGGCGGTCACGGTGATCGTGTCCAGCGCGGTCGCGCTCGGCGCGGGGTCCTGCGCAGCGGCGCCGAAGCTGGCGGCCAGGGCCAGGCCCGCACAGGCCAGGGCCAGCGGATGGCGACGGAAAGAAACAACGGACGACATGCCCGACGAACGGCGGGAATCGGTTTGGGAAGGCATCGAGAGCTCTGAGGAGGCATCCGTGCGGCCTGCGCGAGCCGGGCGGTAGAAAAGGGAGACGCTGCGCAAGCGTTCATTATCGCCCGAATTGTTACAATTTCGTTGCGCACCCCGTCGCAGTCCGATCGCCGCCCGCTGCGGCAAAGTGTGCCGCATGCCTTATTCCTGCGCGTGCCCTACTCCTGTGGCGGCCCGGTCGATCAGGTCCCCAGCAGCGTGCGTGCACCCGGCTTGCCATCGGCGGCAAGTGTCGTCACCGCATGCAGGTGGTCCAGTCGGATACGGCGCTCGCCGTCGGGCGCATCCAGCAGCAGGAACTCCTCCTTTTCAGCAGTGCTGACAGTGGTCCGCGCACGCGCCACGAAGCGGCTGCCATCGCGCAGTTCGACCTGCAGCAGGGCGTGGTGCAGGCAGGCGATTTCCAGCGCATCGTGCAGGTCGCACTCGATCGGGTGGTAGTCGGCCATGGGTCGTCCCTCGGCGGTGAAGGTGCCCAGCCTGCCATGGCTGCCGGGTCGCTGCTTGGCAAGTCCCAGAGGCAGCGCTACACTGGATGCGCCGTGGGGCCATAGCTCAGCTGGGAGAGCGCGTCGTTCGCAATGACGAGGTCAGGAGTTCGATCCTCCTTGGCTCCACCACTATTCAGGAAGGCCCGTAGATCCCTGCGATCTGCGGGCTTTTTCTTTGGGCGCAGGTAGCCGGGAACGCTAGAATGTGGGCACCCGCAGCGCGGAGCGCCACATGCAGAGTGGGGATCCCGTGGACAATGCCCCGGTACCCGATCCAGGTTTGGTCCCGCTTTCAAGCCTCATTCCCGGCTGGAAGGGCCAGTACATTCCCAGCCTTGTCGCTGACGTCGCCCATGGGCTTGGCCTTGAACAGGCGCGATTGCAGGGAAGCCAGCTGCTGGTCGTCCTGCGTCTTCGCGAGCTGTCTTACGACGGCATCTGCGAGAAGGTCAGGATCGTATCCGGGCATCAGGAACTGGAGGATGCAGCGCGCGTGGCGAAGGACGCTGCCATCCATTGGCTTGCGCAGCGCAGGAGCGAGGTGCGCCTTTACGGTCGCTGGCGCCCGATGCAACATCAGCAACCATGGCCGTCAGCAGCGCCGCTGTGGGAAGGCTCCCCCCTCCCTTCCTACCTGGTAGGCCTGTGGGACGGCACGGGGTACTGTGCGGTCGAAGCCGCTGCCGCCATCATGCCAACCGCACCTGCCGATCCCATCAATACTGCGCTGATCCAGCAGATAGACATGCGCGAACTGACGGACTGGTTCGCCGACGTGGCCCGCGCCGCGCAGACGCCGCCCTCCGCATGACCCCGGCCAACGGAACCGCGACCTGCCCATCTTTCTCAAGCCGGTTCCTGGCTCCCATCCTTGCGCTGCGGCCGGCGCGAATGCGCGTCATGCACCTGCTGGTCCTGCTGGCCGGGGCGCTGCTTCGCCACCTCGTCCTGACGGCGGTCCTGGCGGCTTTCCTCGGCGCCTTCGCGGGCCTGCTGCTGATTGGGGGTCTGCTTGTCGTTCATGGCGGCGCTCCGGCCGGCAACAGGCCGACCCGTTCACAGCACACTAGACGCAGGCCGGTGATGCGCCGGTCAGGCTGCCGCGAGCAGCACGTGCAGGAAAAGCGTGCGGCTCAGGCCTGCACGCCCTCGCGCACCGCGAACGGATGTCCGCAGGCACTGCATTCGGAATGACCAAAGGCCAGTTCCAGCAACTGCTCGGCGCGGGTATCGCCATCGCCGCGCACCTGCTGCATCAGCCACTGCTCGGCCACGCCGACCGGTTCACCGGGCAGCAGCGCAGACGTCGCCGACGGGGCACCGGACACCGGCTCCTCATGGCAGACATACGGCGCTTCAACATCCAGCGTGCAGTACAGATCGGCCGAACAGGCCACGCACTCACCCACGATCTCGCCCTCGGCAAGCCAGTCCAGATGCCGGGACCACGCTTTTTCACCGCTCAGCCCCAGCCAGGCCTGGCGCAGCCGGCCACGCTCGCCATGCCCATCCTCGGACAGCGGGACAGCCTCACGGCCCTTGCCGCGCAGGCGTTTCTGCACCTTGCTGCGCAGCGCCTGGATGACATCGCCGTGCGGCACCAGCCCGGGATCGCCCACGTCCGAGCCGGCAACGATGGCGCCGGCCAGCAACAGCGCATCATCGCCGTCGCTGCGCCCGGTCTGCCGTGCGATCGACAGCAGCACCGGCAGCGCGGCGTGGCTGGCCGGGTAGACCGTGCCCTGGTGGCACAGATGCGACCAGATGTCGTTCCAGTCCTGCTGGTGCTGCGGGTCCAGCAGCGCGGCCAGCAATGCCCCCGCTTCAGAGGCGTCGCCATAGGCACACTGCAGCGCGCCCCAATCGATGGCATGAACGTCGGCGGTCCTTGGCATGTCCTTCCCTGGTCGATGCGGTATGCGCCCAGCATGACCCATCGGTGGGCCGATTGGACAGCGCGCTTGTGACTGCAACCCGCGCGCGGCCACAATCGGCACATCCACCGACGCACAAGGAAGCGCCATGAATCGCCTCACCCTGCTGGCCGCACTGCTGGTCCCTCTGCTGCTGACGACCGGCTGTGCCCACCGCCTGGCCGCCGCGCCGCCGCCGGTGCCCGGCCACATCGGCAACTACGAAGCCGTGCGTGCCGCGCAGGACGATCCGGCGCGCGGCATTTCCGGCATCTTCCCCGTGACCGTGCGGGCCATCGGCAGCGAGGAAGGCCGCATCTACCTCAACAGTGAACGCGACTACCGGCATCCGCTGAACATCACCGTCAAGCTGGACGCCGGCCTGCGCCCGGAACTGGAAAAGGCATTCGGCCTGAAACTGGAGAACCTGCAGAACCGCCGCCTGCTGGTGCGTGGCACCGCGCGCCGGGTCCGCATCGACTTCATCAACGCCACCGGCCAGCCCAGCGGCAAGTACTACTACCAGACGCAGATCAGCGTCAGCGATCCACGCCAGGTGCGTTTCGCCCCGTGAGTCGCATTGGCCTGGGCGACCTGCACCATGGCCCCGGCTGTACCGGTAGCGCCGGGCCATGCCCGGCGAAATGCCAATGGCGCCGCGCTGCGCGCTCGCGGGGCGTGGCCCCGCGTTACCCGCTGCGGCTGCCTGCAGAGCATCGAGGATCAAGCGCTTGCCCGCGCGTAGACGGCAATGTGAAGGTTTTTTGCCAAAACGCTTGCCGAACGCGTTCGACCTCCGTAACATGCGCGTCCTCGGCAGCGACCTCGCTGCAACGAAACAAGTGGCCGAGTAGCTCAGTTGGTAGAGCAGGGGATTGAAAATCCCCGTGTCGGCGGTTCGATTCCGTCCTCGGCCACCACTTTCGAAAGCCTGCAGAAATGCAGGTCTTTTTTTTACGGCCACTGCGTCCGCGCGGTTGGCCTGCCAAACTGGCCGAGTAGCTCAGTTGGTAGAGCAGGGGATTGAAAATCCCCGTGTCGGCGGTTCGATTCCGTCCTCGGCCACCAGTTTGAAGACCTGCAGAAATGCAGGTCTTTTTTTTTGCCCACGCGCGGCATTCACACCCCACCACCGCCACTCGCCTACGCTCGAAGCTCTCGCCCTGAGCCTGCCCATGCCGATGCGCCTGCGCCCTGCCCTGTTGACCTGCCTGCTGCTGGCCGCCACACCCGCTTCCGCCGCCGAACCGGTGCGCGCGGTGGAGGCCCTGGACATTGACCGCTATGCTGGCCAATGGCACGAAATCGCGCATCTGCCGGTGTCGTTCCAGAAGCAGTGCGTGGGCGAGATCACCGCCAACTACGGGCTGCGCCGCGATGGCCGCATCAGCGTCACCAATGCCTGCCGCAACCGCGAGGGCGAACGGGTGGTTGCCGATGGCGTGGCACGCCCGGTGGAAGGCCAGCCCGGCCAGCTGCAGGTGCGCTTCGCCCCGGACTGGCTGAGCTGGGTGCCGCTGGTCTGGGCCGACTACTGGGTGATCGCGCTGGACCCTGAGTACCAGTGGGCGGTCGTCGGTGAACCCGACCGCAGGTACCTGTGGATTCTCTCGCGCCTGCCGGAGATGGACCGCGCGCTGTTCGAGCAGCTCAAGGCCAAGGCCGAAGCGATGGGCTATGACCTGGCACCGCTGAAGATCATGGCCCCGCTGCGCGATCCGGCGCCCAAGCTGGCCGACTGAACCCAGCCCCTCCCACCACGCACGGAGCACCTTGGTGCGCGCTTCGCGCGCGACTGCGGGCCGCGCTCCAACGGTTGATGTTCACGCGCTACCCTCTGCGACGGGTCGCCGCGGGCGATCCATTCCACCATACGCCGTAGTATGCTTATCCCACGCACCCCCTATAAAGGACCTGCGCCCATGCTCCACCGTTTCCGTTTCGCCTTGATCGTCCTGTGCACCCTGGCCCTGGCTGCTTGCAGCGATGGCATCGTCAAGCGTGTTTCGGAACCGGCGGCCAGCCTGCAGCAGCTCACCGTGGGCGCCGACGGCAACTGGACCGTGGCCCTGCGCCTGCAGAACTACAGCTCAATGCCGATGACCTTTGACGACGTCTCGCTGACCCTGACCGTCGGCGACACCGAAGCGGGCACCCTGCAGGCCAAGCCGGCCATCTCCATCGGCGGCACCTCGGCCGACGTCATCAACCTCAACCTGGTGCCCAGCCCCGGTGCGCGCCTCGTCGTGGCCGACGCCCTGGCCGGCAACCGCACCCTGGCCTATGGCCTGAAGGGCACGGTGGCCGCCACCCCGCAGGAAAAGAAGCAGCGCAGCTTCGACATCAGCGGCCGCAGCACCCTCAACCAGGCCCCGGGCCTGCCTGGCGTGCTGCGCTGAGATTCCCCTTTCGCCGCGGCATCGCCTGCCGCGCCCTTTTGTCCTGATCGAGACGTCACCGATGAGCAGCTACACCGCCCCGCTTTCCGACCTCCGTTTCGCCCTGCACGACGTGCTCAAGGTCGAACCGCTGTTCGCCCGCCTGGGTTTCACCGACGCCACCGCCGACGTGGTCGATGCCGTGCTGGAAGAAGCCGGCCGTTTCAGCGCCAGCGTGCTGGCACCGCTCAACAGCGTGGGCGACGAGATCGGCTGCGTGCTCGACCAGGCCACCGGTGAAGTGACCACCCCGCCCGGCTTCAAACAGGCCTACGACCAGTTCGTCGATGGCGGCTGGACCGGCCTGACCGCCGCACCGGAACTGGGTGGCCAGGGCCTGCCGCACACCCTGGGTGTGCCGCTGAACGAAATGATCAACGCCGCCAACCTGGCCTGGGGCAACTTCCCGCTGCTCTCCCATGGCGCCATCGAAGCACTGAAGCAGCACGGCGAGGCCTGGCAGCACGATGCCTTCCTCAAGCCGCTGATCGAGGGCCGCTGGACCGGCACCATGTGCCTGACCGAACCGCATTGCGGCACCGATCTGGGCCTGCTGAAGACCAAGGCCGAACCGAATGCCGATGGCAGCTACTCGATCACCGGCACCAAGATCTTCATCACCGCCGGCGAACACGACCTGACCGGGAACATCGTGCACCTGGTGCTGGCCAAGCTGCCCGACGCCCCTCCGGGCGCCAAGGGCATCTCGCTGTTCGTCACTCCCAAGTTCAAGGTCGACCGCGATGGCAACGTCGGCGAGCGCAATGCACTGCGCTGCGGCTCGATCGAGCACAAGATGGGCATCAAGGGTTCGGTCACCTGCGTGATGAACTTCGATGGTGCGCAGGGTTATCTGGTCGGCCAGCCGCACAAGGGCCTGCAGGCGATGTTCACCATGATGAACACCGCACGCCTGGGCGTCGGCCTGCAGGGCATCGGCCTGTCCGAGCGCGCCTATCAGAACGCACTGAAGTACAGCCGTGAGCGCCTGCAGTCGCGCGCGCTCAGCGGCGCGAAGTTCCCCGAGAAGGCCGCCGACCCGATCCTGGTGCACCCGGACGTGCGGCGCATGCTGCTGACCATCAAGTCGCTGGTCGAAGGCAGCCGCCTGCTGGCCCTGCACGCCGCCACGCTCATCGATGTGGCGCACAGTGCCGAGGATGCCGCCGAGCGTGAGCGCGCCGACACCCTGGTCAGCTTCCTCACCCCGATCTCCAAGGCCTGCCAGACCGAATGGGGCATCGAGAACACCTATAACGCCCTGCAGTGTTTCGGTGGCCACGGCTACATCCGCGAGCACGGCATGGAGCAGCTGGCCCGCGATGCACGCATCACCACGCTGTATGAAGGCACCACTGGCATCCAGGCGCTGGACCTGATCGGTCGCAAAACTGCCTCCAGCCAGGGCGCCGGGCTGAAGCTGATGCTGGCCGAGATCGAAGCGTTCGCGAAGGAACACGAAGGCAACGAGGCACTGGCCGAGTTCATCGGCCCGCTGCAGGCCAAGGCCGCCGAGTGGGGCAAGCTGACGATGGACGTGCTCAAGCGCGCCGCCGGCAACCCGGACGAACTGGGCGCAGCCAGCTACGACTACCTGTTTTATTCGGGTTACGTGGTGCTGGCTTACTGGTGGGCCCGCAGCGTGGCCGCCGCCGACGCCAGCGCGCACGGCGCCGCCTTCGCCCAGGGCAAGCGCGAAACTGCCCGCTTCTACTTCGCCCGCGTGCTGCCGCGCACCCTCGCCCACGCCGCCGCCATGCAGGCCGGCGCCTCCCCGCTGATGGCCATGGACGACGAGCGCTTCGGCGAATGACCTCAAACCCACCGCCACGCTTGGACAAGAGGTCGGAGCCCTTTCCTGCGGAAAGCGATCCGGCCCCGGCCCGGCAGCCTCCGACCCTCCGCCTGGAGAAAAGCCCCCCTTTGTTAAGGGGGGCGCGCCAACGGCGCGGGGGATAGGAGGAATGCGTGGACCCGAATCATTGCGACCTGGATATCTACCCCCAGGCGATATCCAAATCGCAATGATTCGGGTATAAGCTGTTTTCCCGATGGAGACAGACACTACACGCTTGGGTCTGATCGAAGCCGGAGCCTCGATTTCTGCTCCGGGCGCCGCGTCATCGCCCAATGCCAGCCCGCTGCATCGCCCCGGCACCGTCCGCCTGCTCTCGCTTGACGCCCACGGACGCGTCCTGGATTGGATCACGTGGCAGGACGCCGCCTGTCTCTACGCCCGCAATGCGGTGTCCTGGACACTGGGCGACCCGTGCCTTCACATCCACGGCGGCACCAACCGGCTCAGCGGCCTGCAGAGCGGCATGGACCTGCATCCGATCATCGCCGCCCGCGGCCACGCCCGCTCGCGCGCCCCGGACCCCACGCCGAACCTGACCAACCCGGCCCTGTTCGCCCGCGACGCCCACCTGTGCCTGTACTGCGGGCAGCAGTTCAACCGTCCCACCCTCACCCGCGACCACGTCATGCCGCTGTCCAAGGGTGGCCTGGACTGCTGGGAAAACGTGGTCACCGCCTGCTTCCAGTGCAATTCGCGCAAGAGCAACCGCACCCCGCAGCAGGCCAACATGCCCCTGCTGGCCATCCCCTACCGGCCCAGCTGGATCGAGCACCTGATCCTATCCAACCGCAACATCCTGGCCGACCAGATGGCCTTCCTGAAGGCGCAGCTGCCCAAGCGATCCAAGCTCAGCACCTGAACACCGGCACCGGCAACCCTCACCGTCCTGTCACGGGCGGCGGCGTTTGCTTGCCCCACCCCCGATTGAGGGCGAAAATGGGTGTTCAGAACAAGTGCGAACACGATGATCGACTCTGCCCGCTATCCCCGCCTCGCGCGCATCCAGACGCCCGATGACCTGCGTACGTTCGACGAATCCGAAATGCGCGCGGTCGCCGATGAACTGCGCGCCTACCTGATCGAATCGGTGGGCAAGAGCGGTGGCCATTTTGCTGCCGGCCTGGGCGTGATCGAACTCACCGTGGCCCTGCACTATCTGTACCAGACCCCGCACGACCAGCTGGTCTGGGACGTCGGCCACCAGACGTACCCGCACAAGATCCTCACCGGCCGCCGCGACGAGATCCACACGGTCAAGCAGAAGGACGGGGTGGCGCCGTTCCCCAAGCGCGAGGAAAGCGAGTACGACACCTTCGGCGTCGGCCACTCCTCCACCTCGATCTCGGCGGCGCTGGGCATGGCCATCGCGCGCCAGTCGCAGGGCGATGACCGCAAGGTCGTGGCCGTCATCGGCGACGGCGCGATGACCGCCGGCATGGCGTTCGAGGCGCTGATGCATGCCGGCGGCATGGATCCGGAACCGAACCTGCTGGTGATCCTCAACGACAACAACATGTCGATCTCCGAGGCCGTCGGCGGGCTGACCAAGATGCTCGGCCGCGCCACCGGCAGCCGCACGCTCAACGCGCTGCGCGAGGGCGGCAAGAAGATCCTCGGCGACAAGAAGAACAACCCCGCGCGCTTCGTCAAGCGCTGGGAAGAACACTGGAAGGGCATGTTCGTGCCGTCCACCATGTTCGAGGAAATGGGCTTCCATTACACCGGCCCGATCGACGGCCACGACATGCCTGCCCTGCTGTCCACGCTGAAGACGCTGCGCGCCTCCAAGGGCCCGAAGCTGCTGCACGTGATGACCACCAAGGGCAAGGGTTACGAGCCAGCCGAGGGCGACCAGATCGGTTACCACGCGGTCGGTCCGTTCGATCCGGACAAGGGTCTGGTCGCCAAGACCGGCGCCAAGAAGCCGACCTATACCGATGTCTTCAGCGACTGGCTGTGCGATGCCGCCGCCGCCGAGCCGCGCCTGTACGGCATCACCCCGGCGATGCGCGAAGGTTCCGGTCTGGTTCGCTTCAGCAGGGAGTACCCGCAGCGCTACTTCGACGTGGCCATCGCCGAGCAGCATGCGGTGACCCTGGCCGCAGGCATGGCCACCCAGGGCGGCAAGCCGGTGGTGGCGATCTACTCCACCTTCCTGCAGCGCGCGTACGACCAGCTGGTGCATGACGTGGCCATCCAGGACCTGGACGTGCTGTTTGCGATCGACCGCGCCGGCGTGGTCGGCCCGGACGGCGCGACCCATGCCGGGAACCTGGACCTGAGCTTCCTGCGCTGCGTGCCGAACATGGTGGTGATGGCGCCGTCCAACGAAGCCGAATGCCGGCAGATGCTGAGCACCGGCCTGCAGCACCCGGGCCCGGCCGCCGTGCGCTACCCGCGCGGCACCGGCACCGGCGTCGATGCCGGCAGCGACCTGTCGACCCTGCCGATCGGCAAGGGCGAACTGCGCGTGCAGGGCAGCCGCATCGCGCTGCTGGCCTTCGGCAGCAGCGTGGCCGCCGCCGAACAGGTCGGCCGCGAGCTGGGCCTGAGCGTGGTCAACATGCGTTTCATCAAGCCGCTGGACCGCGAGCTGGTGCTGTCCATGGCCAACAGCCACGACGGCCTGGTGACGATCGAGGACAACGTGGTTGCCGGCGGCGCCGGTTCGGCCGTGGCCGAGCTGCTGAATGCCGAAGAGGTGCTGCGCCCGATCCTGCACCTGGGCCTGCCCGACAGCTTCCAGCACCACGCCAGCCGCGAGGACCTGCTGGCCGAAGCCGGTATCGATGCCGCCGGCATCCGTGCAGCGGTGCTGAAGCGCTGGCCGAAGCTGGCCAGCGGCACGCCGCCGCTGAGCGCCGCGAGCTGAGTAGATCCACGCCGTGCGTGGATGAAGCGCCCCAGTAGATCCACGCCATGCGTGGATAAGGGGTCAGAGCCCTTTCCTGCGGAAAGGGATCCGACCCCGACGTAGATGCTCAGCCGTAGCTGACCGCCTCGACAAACGCGCCACTGGCTTCCACGCGCACTGCGGCACGCTGGCCCGTGTCGGTGAAATGCAGGCGCGCGAGGGTTTCGGCGAAATCGAAGGCACGGACACCGTCGCGGAACTCGATCGGTTCCGGCTTGTCCGGGTGCAGCACGCGCCACTGGCGCTGCTCACATTGCAGACGGATCAACATGCGTTGCTCACTCCTTGAACAGCGTATCGATGACGGTGGGCACACCGGGAGGCGCACTGCCCCCGGTGCCGACGATACGAGGAATGAACTGTGATCGCCATCAGATTAATCTGAATCTGAACAACGAAAACGCCAACGTCGTCCGATCAGTTGATCTGGAACTGGGCCCGGCAGCCATCGCTGACCCACACACCCCGGCGGTCCCAGCCCCAGGTGCGGCCTTCCACGCAGGGACTGCGCGAATCCTGCTTGACCAGGCGCACGTCGCGGCGGATGCGCGCGTCGCAGTACTTCTGCCGGCGGTCGTTGGAATGGCAGGCGATCACCTGGCCACCGTTGCCGCCCCAGCCGCCGCCATGGCCCCAGCCACCGCCGCGGGATTCACCCACGAACTCGGCGCGACAGCCCTGGGTCACCCACACACCACCGCGCGACTGTCCCCAGGTGCGGCCCTCCACGCACGCCGAACCGGACAACTGCCGGATCAGCCGCGGACGTCCTTCCAGGCGGCATTCGTTGCTGCGGTTCTTGACCGACTCGCAGCGCACGATACCGCTGCCACGGTCGTCGTAGCGATCGTCATGGCCGTAGCGCTGCGCCTGTGCGGCACCGGCGGCCGCCAGCATCGGCAGCACCAGGCACGCCACGGTACCCCACCCCATTCTCCAGCCTGATTCCTTGCCCATTGCCACCTCTCCCGATGAATACGATGGCGCAAGCATCCGGGATTCCGCGCGCGACGCACAGAGGGGCCGCGCGGCACGGTTGGCAATCCGTTCAAGCAACCTAACCGGGCCTGACCGGAACCGGGGGATCAATGACCGGCGCCAATCGTGCCATACGGGGTGCCCAGTTTTTCCTCGAACGCGTACGCAAACAGCTCGGCATCGTTGCTGATCCCCAGCTTCTTCATCGCCGACTGGCGCTGCCGGCTGATGGTGCTCACCGTCCGCCGAAGCTGCGCGGCGATCTCGGTGATCGACGGCCCGGACACATACAGGCGCAGCACCTCCAGTTCCTTCGGCGAAAGGACCGACAGCGATCGCTCCCGTCCGGCCTCCTGCAGGCAGGGCGCAAGCACGGGGTCCAGATACATGCGCCCCGCCAGCACCATATCCACGGCATCACGCACGTTGCCGACGCCACTGCCTTTGTGGACCAGACCGCGCACGCCCGAACGCAGCGCCATGTGCAGCGAGGTCGCGTTGGTGATCATGGTGACCAGCACCACCGGCACATCAGGGTGATTGCGACTCAATGCCTGCAGCATTGCGTGGCCATCGGCCCGGTTGCCACCGGGCATGGAAAAGTCGGTGACCACCATGTCCACCGGTTCGCTGGCCAGGATGGACAGCAGCCCCTCGGCGCAGTGCGCCTCTGCGACGACGCGATGGCGGCCGCTATCCTCGATCAGCAGGCGGGTACCCAGCAGCACGAGAGGATGATCGTCTGCAATGGCGATTCGAGTGAGCATGATGATTATCCCTGCATTGCCACGCCGCAGTGCGCAGCGAAGACGCTAATAATCAATCCGCGCGCCGTCAACTTAACATCGAGTCCTTTCAAGAATCCTCGTAACGCAGACCTTCGCCGAGCTTTCAACTAATTGCATAAACCACAGGAAATCGGAAACAAATCCCAACTTTCCCAATAGTTTCATGGCGTGAAATCCGGAAAGACGTTTACATGGCGCTCCCCGACATTCACTGCGCCGAGCCCCATGGTCCGATTCCGTCGCTCATCTTTCGAGGATCCCAGCGAGCAGTTCGCGCCGCCACCGATGGCTCCGACGACACTGCCGTCGGCCGCCCTGCCGTTCGTGCAGCAGCTGCGCATCCACCTCGCCGGTGACACTGCGATGCCGCGCCGGCCCGCCTATGCGGCAGTCATCCATGATGATGCGACAGTGTGCTGGCTGGATGCGAAAAACGACCGCATGATGACGACGGCACCCGCGCCGATCGCGCTGACACTGCTGCAGAAACTGCTGGCCGAGGAGCACCCGGCGTTGAGCCTGGCCCCGGTATCGCAGGAGTTGTTCGAGCAGCGCGCGATTGTGTCCAGCAACCTGCCGCTGCGCCCGTCGCTGTGGAACATCGGCCTTGCCGCGACGCGGCTCGACCGGCTGATGCCACCGCTGCAGATGGACGCAAAGCTGCGCCTGCGCCGCTGGCCGGATTTCCGCATCCTCGCGCACCGCCCCGACCACTTCCGTCTCTGCGCGCTGCTGATCAAACAGGGCGCCTCGGTGCAGGCGTGCTGCGAGATTCTCGACATCCCGCAACGCGCGGCGCAGTCGTTCTTCAACGCCGCCTTCCTCACAGCCTATGCCTTCCCTGTCATCGGCGAGGACGCACCGGTCCGCCCCTCGCCCACCGACGGCCTCGTCAACCTGTGGCGCCAACTTCGTATCCGCTGGAGTGCATGACCGTGCGTGAGCACAAGATCGTAGTAATGGGCCCGCTCGGTGCCGGCAAATCCACTCTCGTGCAGACCCTTACCCAAGGCAAGGCGGTGGTGACAGAAGCCCGCAACACCGATCCCAGCGTAGGCAAGGAGTACACCACCGTGGCGATGGATTATGGCGACATCGACTTGCCCGGCGGCGACCGCCTGCGTCTGTATGGCTCGCCCGGGCAGGAACGCTTCTCGTACATCTGGCCGATCCTGCTGGCCGGTGCCGAAGGCGCAATCGTGCTGGTCGATGGCAGCAAATGCGTCAACGCCACCCTCGCCGGCCAGCACCTGCAGGCGATCGCCGAACACGCACCCACCCTGCCGGTGGTCATCGGCATCACCAAGTGCGGCCGCGCCGACGACCCGGTCCTGCCGCACTGGCAGGCCTGGCTGGGTGTGCACGCGCCACACCTGCCCGCACTGCCGCTGGACCCACGCGATATGAATCAGGCCATCACCGCCATGGACCTGCTGATGAGCCAGATCGAATGCAATGCCATGGCGACCGCGGATGAATAACTCCCTCCACGCCGCAGCAGCATTGGACGCGCTGGCACGCGACGTCTCCGGCATACAGGCCATTGTCGTGGCCAGCGCCGACGGCTTCGCGCTGGCGCAGGCAGGCCCCAAGGGCAACGTTGCCGACCGGCTCGCCGCGATGACCAGCTCGATGCTGGGCCTGGCCAGCGCCCTCGGCCGCGAGCTGCGGTTTGGCGAGCTGGACACGCTGATCCTCGAGGCCGCAGGCGGCAAGGTGCTGATGCTGGCCATTCCCGGAACACAGCCTCGGCTGCTGATGACCGCCTGCGACCACAGCTGCGTCATCGGCAATGCCCTGTGGCATGCCAAGCAGTGCGTTCGCACGCTGGCCGACAACACGAACCGATGAATGTCCCTCTCTCTGCTCAGACGACTGTTTTCCTCCAAACAACCGCAACGGACCACTGAAATGAATACCGCCATCAACAAATGCCTGGACACGCTCATGCAGATCAACGGCGCGCAAGCCGTCGCTCTGGTCGATTATGAAAGCGGCATGCTGCTCGGCAACGCCGGCTCGGGCGTGGACATGGAGCTGGCCGCCGCCGGCAACACCGAAGTGCTGCGCGCCAAGATGAAGACCGCCGAGGCGCTGAACCTCAATGACAGCATCGAGGACATCCTGATCACCCTTGGCCGCGCTTACCACGTCCTGCGCCCGGTGTCGGCCAAGAAGGGACTGTTCTTCTATGTCGTGCTGGACCGTCAGAAGGCCAACCTTGCACTCGCCCGCCGCATGGTGCTGGACGTGGAAAGCTCGCTGGCACTGTAACGCCGGACCGGCAAACAACAGGAAGGGGAAGGGAACGCCGGGGCCGCCGGGGAGAGCGGCCCCGGCCCGTGGAGAGAGACCTGCAGCCTTTACTGCATAGGAGGCGGCGCCATGCGGCAAACCTGCGCACCACCGCTGAATGGCAGTCGGCCAGCCTGGTTACACACCAGGCTGGAAGCCGCCGTTGCTGCAGCATTGATCTTGTTGTTAACACTGATCCTGGCCGTGCCGTCCACAGGAAAGCACGCTGCCGGCATGTCGCTTCATCGGGCAGTTTCCAGCCTCGCCACGGCAATCAAGTTGGTGGAAGCCAGCTATGCCGACCTCTCTCTGCAGATGACCGACCGGCATCTTGGTCTGCCAAGAAGTGCGACGTCCTGTCGGCGACTCACGCTGAGCCTCCCCGAAACAGGCCACGCTCGCCTGACCTGCGAATTACGAACGACGGCAGGCGTGCAAGGCACGTTGGTGCTACTGCGCAGCCCGGAGGGTGCCTGGCAGTGCCGGGCCAACGTGAGCCGTCCGCAGATGCTTCCAGCGGCATGCAGCACCCAGCCATCCGAATAATCGCAAAACACAGCGCGAAGTTGGATTTTTACCAATTATTGAATATACGCCAGAACGGCCTGGTGATTATCTAGGGCGGGACATGGAAAACTCACTCCATCGCCCACCCATTTAATGAAAAACCCCCACGGAGGATCCTCATGATTATTGAAACAACGCATCGTCCTATTATGCCGGAACGCACTTCCCGACAGAGAGGCTTCTCGCTCATCGAACTGATGGTGGTGGTCGCAATCATCGGTATTCTATCGATGATTGCGTTGCCTCAGTACCAGAAGTTTGCTGCCAAGGCCAAGCTCGGTGCGGCGTTGGCCGAAGTGACGCCCGGCAAGGTGGGCATGGAAACGCTGCTGGCCGAAGGCGCCGATCTGAGCAGGATCGCCCCGGCAATGGTCGGCCTGCCCGATGCGGGATCGCGCTGCACCTCGTTCAGCGTGGCGCTGGACACCGATGGCACAGGCAGCCTGGTGTGCAGCCTCAAGCATGACGAGGCGTATGGCGGCAGCCGCCTGAACCTGGTGCGCGATGCAGATGGCACCTGGAGCTGCAACAGCGATGTGGAAGACCAGAACCTGTTGCCCGAGGCCTGCCGCGCCTGACCGCAGACGCCCTGCGGGAAGGAGCTGCGCGCTCCTGCCCGCAGGGAGAGAATATTCCTACAGAAGAACATCCTCATGAGCAATTCAATACCCAATGCTGGCGCGCACATTGATGCCGCCTGGCTGCAGAAGGGCTTCTCACTGATTGAACTGATGGTGGTGGTTGCAATTCTCGCGATCCTCGGCATGATCGCGCTGCCCCAATATCAAAGTTTTTCCGCCAAAGCGAAACTGGCTGCTGCGCTGGAAGAGATTTCAGTCGGCACCAGAGGCCTTGACCTGATCTACATGGAAGGCGGTGACGTTTGGGCAAGGGATATAACCGCCGAAGACATTGGCCTGCCATCGAAGAGCAAACTCTGCGCAGAGCGCTACGTAAACTCGCAAGAGTTCTGGTGTGTCTTGAAGCCTGATCCCGTGATGGGCCACGCTCCGAACATCGGCTTTCTGCGCAACAGCCACACAGGCAAATGGACTTGCAGTGCGAGCGTTGGAAACGCGAGCCAGCAGCTGGTTCCGGAGCAGTGCCGCTACCGCCCCGGCGGTCCTTGAAGAGAGGTCCCATCCGCTGCTGAACATTTCCATGCACACCGATGGCACGCTTTGCGCATGCGCCAAACCACCCAGGCCTGCGCAGCCGCCCAAGCCCACTCATTCCATTCTTGTCATCGCCGACGCCAATCCTTGGGTGCGCCGAGAGCTGGGGGAACAGATCCGCCCCCTTCTCCCGTCGCAAGCCGTGCAGGACGCACGCTCGCCTTTCGAAGTCATGTTGCAGATTGCCGACCCACGCTGCCGCCTGCTGGTAATCGATCCCTGCATGCCAACCATTGGCCAGACCGACGGCATTCCGCTTCTGCGCAGGGTCTGCTGCCTGCGCCGCGACCTGCAGGTCCTGGTGCTCGCCCGACAACCGCATCAGTTGCTGCGCGACAAAGCGTTTCCCAGGCAGATCAGCCACGTCTATGGCAAGAACATCAGCGCCACCTGGCTGTGTCGCTTCGTCGACCGGGCCCTGACAGAGGCCGAGGCGGCCTGAGCCTCGCGCGGCGCCCCTTCAGTGGCTGAAATGCACTGCGTCGACGGTGTTGCCCAGAGCCTCCACGCGCACTGTGCTGTCCTGGCCGGTGCGGCGGTGGTGGTCGCTGGCGCGCAGCAGGGCGGCATCGAAGGCGGCGGCGCCGCTGGCGAAGGGTTCGGCAACCGCGGTCGCCGGGTCGAGGACGGACCAGCTCGTGGCAGTGCATTTGACGGTAATGACCATGGTGGACTCCTTGAGGGAAGGGGCAGCGTCGTCGGGGCGCCTGCGGTTGCCGCCCACCCTAGGCAGCCCATCAGAGAGTGCCTATCGGATTAGTACGAAAATTCCTGACCAGAACGTCAGAACACCACCCCCATCACATCCCTGAGTCCGTTTAGTGAAAGTTTTTCGTGACTCTTGTCACGAAGTCAGTAGCGCTTCACACTACCGTCACCAACAGGGGCCCCTTCCACATGCGCACCTCGCTTCCGATGCAGCGTTCGACCTTGCTGAAGTTCTACTTCGTGGCCAGCTATCTGGTCCTGTTCGAGGAACTGGTGCGCGCCAGCATCAGCTGAGCGCTCGTCGCCCGGGCGCATGCGGCAGACACTGAGCCCCCGCGCACCCGAGGCCGCGCCGATGAAGACCGCTTTCCTGCCGGTGCTGCTGATGCTGGCCATGGGTGGCTGCGCCCAGCCCGAACCCGTGCCGACGCCTGCCCGCGATCCCGCCACCGCCGCGCCCGTTGTCGGCGGCGATCGCGACGCACACGGCTGCATCGGTTCGGCCGGCTACCAGTGGTGCCAGCGCAGCGGACGCTGCGAGCGGCCGTGGGAGCTGGCCCAGGCCCAGGCCCTTGCCAATACCGCCGAGGCCATCGACGCGTGGTGCGCGCTGCCGCCCACGCCCGCGCGGAAGTAAACTTCCCGCATGTCCGACCTCAGCCCCCTGCCCCGCCTCGAGCCGGGCCGTTACCGCCATTTCAAGGGCGGTCTGTATGAAGTGATCGATATCGTGCGCAGCAGCGAAACCCTTCAACCGCAAGTACTGTACCGCGCCCTGTACGGCGAAGGCGGCCTGTGGGTGCGCCCGTACGACATGTTCGTCGAGCAGGTACCAGGCGAGCACGGCCCGCAGCCGCGTTTCGCCCGCATCGAAGGCTGAGTACCCCTCACATCGTTCGCACGCCGGACCGGCGCATGCTGGCGCGCCTCCCTCTTGTGATGCTCTCATGCGCCTGGTTCCTGTCGCGGTTCTGCTGGTGGCGGCCGTCGGTTCTGCCCGTGCTGACGACTCACCCGTGCCGGGCTTCGACCGCCCAGGCCTGGGCTTTTCAACCGATACGGTCAAGCCCCGGGGGGTCGCGCTGGAACTCGGATTTCCCACCTACGAGCGTGCCCACGATGCGTCGGGCACTTCCCGTGAGGTGACCAGCTCGGTTCTGCTACGCACCGGCCTGACCCAGGCGATGGAGCTGCAGGTTCAGGCGTCGCCTTGGAACCGGCATCGGATCACGACTGCTGGAGCTGCGGCAGCTACCGACGAAGGCAGAGGCGACACAGCGGTATCGCTGAAGTGGGCCGGACCGGGAAGCACGGAAACGACCTCCTGGGCTCTGCGTGCTTCGGCGGTCGTCGACACCGGCAGGTCCTCATTCAGCGACGGCCGCCAGTACGCGCTGGCCGCCAGTGTCGAAGACCAGTTGAGCGACCGCTGGACGGTCGCCTTCTATGCCAGCCACCAGCGCGGCGCGGGAAGCCACAGTTCCACCTGGTCTCCCAGCGTGTCGTTTGAGGCAACCGAGCGATTCGGGATATTTGTCGAGGCAGGCTTCACGGCAACGAGCGATGAACCCCACGAGGCCGTGGCAGGCGCGGGCGTCACCTGGGCGCTCACCCCACGGATCCAGTTTGACGCTTCGTTCGATGCGGGACTGGATGAAAAAAGCCCGGACCTGCAGGCCGGGCTCGGTGTTTCTATATTTCTTGAGTGAAGGGACTGAACGCCCCCCCGGCTCGCCTTGCTGCACTAGGTGACCTTCTTGGCCACCGTCATGCCCAGCAGGAACAAGACAACGGCGATGATGATGCCGGCCCAGAACAGGAACTTGGCGATGCCGACCGATGCGCCGGCGATGCCGCCGAACCCGAGGGCACCGGCAATAAGGCCGATGATGGCAAAGATGATGGCCCACTTGATCATGTCGATCCTTCCCCGAAAGGGTGTACGAACGGTATGAACAGGTTAAGCCTGCGCCGATGCCCGTGCCGTGAGCGCGCCGCGCGCGCGGCGTGAACATTCAGTGCGGTCGGAAACGCAGCAGCGCCACCGCGAAAGCCAGGAATACGCTGCCGACCAGGCGCTCGAACCAGCAGTGCGCGATGGGCTTGGCCAGCCAGCGACGCAGGCTGTGGCCGCCGGCGGCATACATCACGTACCAGAACAGCTCGCAGCCGGCGAAGGTGGCCACCAGCACGGTGTACTGCAGGCCCTGCGCACGCGTGGGATCGACGAACTGCGGAAGGAACGCGGCGGCAAACAGCAGCAGTTTCGGGTTGCTCAGACCCACCAGCAGGCCGCCGCGGAAGACCGCCCCTGCACCGTGGACCGGCTCCAGCAGCGGCTCGCCTGCGCTGGCCGCCGGGGCCGGCCGACAACTGTCGCGCCACGCCTTGATGCCCAGCCAGGCCAGATAGGCCACGCCGAGATAACGCAGCACCTCGAACAGCATCGGCGACGAACGCAGCAGCGCGCTCAGTCCGGCGGCGGAGGCGGCAAGCACCAGCAGCATGGCCAGCAGGCAGCCGGCCATGGCCGGCACGCTGCGGCCGAAACCCAGGCCGACGCTGCGGCCGAGGATATGCAGCATGTTCGGGCCCGGCGTGCCACACAGCACGAAGACCGTGGCGAGGAACCACCACCAGGTTTGCAGGGCCATTGCTTTTCTCGACGCGGGAAGCCCACCAGCTTACGGGCTGGCGACGCGCGGCGGTACGTACAGCCCGGTGCGCGATCGACGGTTGCAGAAGTCGGCCAGCATGCGGGGGCGGTCTGTGCTGCAATGCGGCTTCAAGCATGGAGACACGCATGAAGACCCTGGGCCTGATCGGTGGCATGAGCTGGGAAAGCTCAGCGCAGTACTACCGCCTCATCAACGAGGATGTCCGCCAGCGGCTGGGCGGTGCGCACTCGGCGCAGCTGCTGCTGTGGTCGGTGGATTTCGCCCGTATCAAGCAGCTGCAGCACGACGGCGACTGGGACGCGCTGGGCGTAGAGATGATCGATGCCGCGCGACGGCTGCAGGCCGGCGGCGCCGAGCTGCTGGTGGTCTGCACCAACACCATGCACAAGCTGACGCCACAGCTGGAAGCCGCCTGCCCGATACCGCTGCTGCACATTGCAGATCCCACCGCCGAGGCCATCCTGCGCACGGGCGTGCGCACGGTCGGCCTGCTCGGCACGGCGTTCACCATGGAAGAGGATTTCTACCGCGGCCGGCTGAGCGAACGCTTCGGGCTGGAGGTACTGGTGCCGGATGCCGATCACCGCCGCGACGTGCACGACATCATCTACCGCGAGCTGATTGCCGGCGTGGTCAGCGAGGCCTCGCGACAGGTGTACGTGGAAGTGATCCAGCGACTGGTCGCGCGCGGCGCCGAAGCGATCATCCTGGGCTGCACCGAGATCATGCTGCTGGTCCGCGCGCAGGACAGCCCGGTGCCGTTGTTCGATACGACCACGCTGCACGCGCGCGCCGCCGTGGATGCCGCGCTGGCCAGGGGTCGGGTCCCTTCGCAACGCGAAGGGCTCTGACCCCGCATTTCAGCCTTCGCGTATTTCCAGCGCGGTCACCAGCCACTCGACCACTGCAGGCGAATCGCACAGAAAGAACACGGCGTCGCCGCTGCGTGCTTCACTCAGCATGCGGTACACGCTGATGGCCGTGGCTGCCTGGTTGGCAATGAAGACTTCGGTGCTGCGAGGCCCTTCGACCTGCCGCGATTCGCGCTGCAGCGCTTGGCGCGCAGCAACGGTTTCGGCCGGTTCGGCTTCACGGCTGAGGTCCTCGCCGCGCAGACCCCAGGACACAAAGACACGCTTGTCCTTGAACGTGGTATCCAGGACATGGACGCCGGCCGTGCCTGCGCCAGGCGAGCAATGAATGACGATACTGCTGATCAACGCAACCCCCTGTGGTCGTCGTGGTCCACGCATCGTCCAGCACGCGCGCCGTTGCCGCCGGTGGCCGGAGCCGGGGCTCCGCCTGCTGGCGCGACGGTGGGTAGTGGAAGAAAACCGATGCGATCGGATGTCCGCTGATGATAAGGGAACTCCCCGGCTGCATGGGCTGCGGGCCTGAACGCCCGGTATCGTGCATGACCAGGAGAGTCGAGCTTGCTCGACTGTCTCGAAGATCAGTCGAGCAAGCTCGACGCTACAGACAACAAAAAAGCCCACGCATCGCTGCGCAGGCTTTCCGTTTCATCACAGTGGTCGGGACGGCCGGATTCGAACCGACGACCCTCTGCCCCCCAGGCAGATGCGCTACCAGGCTGCGCTACGCCCCGACTGATGCTGCGATGTACCCGCCAGTGCGGCGGGCCGTGAAGTATAGCGGATTACGCTGGGTTTTGGATCACCGGCGAAGCAAATGCAGCACTTCTTCCAGCTCCATGCGCACCTGCTTGATGATCTGGTTGCTCAACGCGGATTCCTCGCGCGCATCCGGACCCTCCAGGCGCAGGCGTGCGCCACCGATGGTGTAACCCTGTTCGTACAGCAGGCTGCGGATCTGCCGCACCATCAGCACATCATGACGCTGGTAATAGCGACGGTTGCCACGGCGCTTGGCCGGCTCAAGGCTGGGAAATTCGGTTTCCCAGTAGCGCAGCACGTGCGGCTTGACGTCGCACAGCTCGCTTACTTCACCAATGGTGAAGTAGCGCTTGGCCGGGATCGGCGGTAGTTCGCGGTTACTGCCCGGATCCAGCATAAGCTTCCACCCTCTCCTTGAGCTTCTGGCCCGGACGGAAGGTGACCACCGTACGGGCGGAAATCGGAATTTCCTCGCCGGTCTTGGGGTTGCGACCCGGGCGCTGGTTCTTGCGCCGCAGATCGAAATTACCGAAGCCGGACAGCTTCACCTGACGTCCCTGTTCCAACGCTTCACGCAGCACATCGAAGAACGCGTCGACGAATTCCTTGGCTTCCCGCTTGTTCAGACCGACTTCGTCGAACAGCTTTTCCGCCATCTCCGCCTTGGTCAATGCCATTGCCTGCTACCCCTGAGTGCTTCCCGCTCAGCCGCGGATCCGTGCGTGGTGTTCACGTTCGATCGCAGTGACCACCTCGGCCACCACCGCTTCCACGTCGCGGTCCGTCAGAGTGCGCGACTTGTCCTGCAAAATCAAGCCCATAGCGAGACTCTTGAATCCCGGCTCGACCCCTTGGCCGACGTATCGGTCGAACAGGTTCAGCTCGCGCAGCAGCGGACCGGCAGCCTGGCGGATGGTCGCGGCCAGGTCGCTCCAGGCCACCTGTTCAGGCACCAGGAACGCGAGGTCGCGGCGCACGGCCGGGAAGCGCGACAGCTCGCCGGCACGCGGCAGCGCACGGGCCGACAGCGCCTCCAGGTCCAGCTCGAAGGCATAGACGTCGGCATCGATGTCCATGGCCTTGGCCAGGCGCGGGTGGATCTGGCCGATCCAGCCGATCACCACGCCATCGCGGTACACCTCGGCCGAGCGGGCCGGGTGGCCGAAGGCGCGGGTCGAGGGGCGGAATTCGAGGACGGCACCGCTGGCGGCGGCCAGCGATTCCAGGTCGCCCTTCAGGTCATGGAAGTCGACCTTGCGGGTCGGCAGGCCCCACTGCACGGCCTGCGCATCGCCACAGACGGCGGCGGCCACGCGCGGGGTTTCCAGCGGTGCCGGCTGGCCTTCGCCCGCCTGCTGGGCGAACACCCGGCCGACCTCGAACAGGCGCACGCGACCCAGCTGGCGGGCGGCATTGCGGCCCAGGGTGGCGACCAGGCCCGGCAGCAGCGCCGGGCGCATCACCGCCAGCTCGGCCGACAGCGGGTTGGCCAGCGGCACCAGGTTGTCGCGCAGCTGCCACTGGGTCAGCAATGCATCGTCGACGAAGGCGAAGTTCAGGGTTTCCTGCAGGTCGCGGGCGACCAGCTGGCGACGCACGCTGAGCACGTCCAGCTGGGTCTCGGTCGGCATCGCCACGCGCGCCGCACCACCCGGCAGGGTGGTCGGAATCTGCTCGTAGCCGTGGATGCGGGCCAGTTCCTCGATCAGGTCTTCTTCGATGGCGATGTCGAAGCGGCGGCTCGGTGCGGTCACCTGCCAGCCTTCGCCGGCCGCGCTCACGCCCATGCCCAGCGCGCGCAGGATGCGCTCGACTTCGGCGTCTTCAATGGTGATGCCCAGCACGCGGGTGATGCGGGCACGGCGCAGGGTGATCGTCGCTGCCTGCAGCAGATCAGCCTCGGCCGCTCCCGGCATCCTGCCTCCCGCGGCACTTGCGCTGTCCTGCGCGGCGCGCGCCTCGGTGACCGGTGCCGGGGTACCGCCGGCCAGGTCCAGCACCAGGCGGGTGGCGTATTCGATGGCGGTGCGCGGCAGCGCCGGGTCGACGCCACGCTCGAAGCGATGGCCGGCATCGGTGTGCAGGCCCAGCTTGCGGCCACGGCCCATGATGGCTGCCGGCGCGAAATGCGCGGCCTCGAGGAACACGGCGGTGGTGTCGTCGGTGACGCGGGTGTCGAAGCCGCCCATCAGGCCGGCCAGGCCGACCGCACGGTCGGCGTCGGTGACCACCAGGAAGCTCTCGTCCAGCACCGCATCGCGTCCGTCCAGCAGCTTGATGGCTTCGCCGGCGCGCGAACGACGCACGCCGATGCTGCCCTGCAGGGTGCCGAGGTCGTAGGCGTGCATCGGCTGGCCCAGTTCCAGCATCACGTACTGGGTGATGTCGACCAGCAGCGAGACCGGACGCACGCCGCTGCGGCGCAGGCGCTCGGCCATCCACAGCGGCGTCCTGGCGGCGGCGTTGACGCCTTCGATGACGCGGCCCAGGTAACGCGGCGCTTCGGCGCCGGCGTCAAGCTGGATGGACAGCTCACGGCTGCCGACCGCGGCAATGGCGTCGGCGGCGAAATCCAGTACTTCGCTGCGGGTGGCCGCGGCCACGTCGTAGGCGATGCCACGCACGCTGAAGCAGTCGGCGCGGTTGGGGGTCAGCTTGATCTCGATGCTGGCGTCCGGCAGGCCCAGGTACTCGACCAGGGTCTGGCCGACCGGCGCGTCATCAGGCAGTTCCAGCAGGCCCGAGGCATCGGTGTCCAGGCCCAGCTCCTTGGCCGAGCACAGCATGCCGTTGGATTCGACGCCGCGCAGCTTGGCCGACTTGATCGCCAGGGCGCCGATCTGCGCGCCGACCATGGCCAGTGGTGCAACCAGACCCGGGCGCGCGTTCGGCGCACCGCAGACGATCTGCAGCAGTTCGCCCTGCCCTGCGTCGACCTTGCACACCTGCAGGCGGTCGGCTTCGGGGTGGCGCACGGCTTCAACGATGCGTGCCACGACCACGTGCTGCAGGCCGTTGCCGAGCGCGGTCACTTCTTCCACTTCCAGGCCGATGGCGGTCAGCACCGCGCTCAGTTCATCGCGCGAGGCGGAGGTCGGGACGTGGCTGCGCAGCCAGTTTTCGGAGAATTTCATGGTGTCACCCTGGTGGGCCCGGCGCATGCGCCTGGGCCTGCGAATTTAGGAGCAGCCGAGCAGGGCTCGGCTCTACATGGTTGCGGCTTACGCGAACTGTTTCAGGAACCGCACGTCGTTCTCGAAGAACGCGCGCAGGTCGTTGACGCCGTAGCGCAGCATCGCAAAGCGCTCCACGCCCAGGCCGAAGGCGAAGCCGGTGTAGCGCTCTGGATCGATGCCGACGTTGCGCAGCACGTTCGGGTGGACCATGCCGCAGCCCAGCACTTCCAGCCAGCGGGTGCTGCCATCGGGCTGCTGCCAGGCGATGTCCACTTCCGCGCCCGGTTCAACGAACGGGAAGTAGCTGGGACGGAAGCGCATTTCGAAATCGCGCTCGAAGAACGCGCGCACGAACTCGGCCAGCGTGCCCTTCAGGTCAGCAAAGGTGGAGTGCTCATCCACCAGCAGGCCTTCGACCTGGTGGAACATTGGCGAATGGGTCTGGTCGCTGTCGCTGCGGTACACCTTGCCGGCGGCGATCATGCGCAGCGGCGGCTGGTGCTCGCCCATGTAGCGCACCTGCACGCCGGAGGTATGCGTGCGCAGCAGGCGGCCATCGCCGAAGTAGAAGGTGTCGTGCATGGCGCGCGCCGGGTGGTGCGGCGGGAAGTTCAGCACCTCGAAGTTGTGCCAGTCGTCTTCGATTTCCGGACCCTCGGACAGCTCGTAGCCCAGCCGGCCGAAGATGCCGGTGATGCGTTCCAGGGTGCGGGTGATCGGGTGCAGGCCGGCGCGATCGGAGTCGCGGCCCGGCAGGGTGATGTCGATCGCTTCGGCGGCCAGTCGCGCATCCAGTGCGGCGTTTTCCAGCACGGCCTTGCGTTCGCCCAGCGCGCTGGACAGCGCGTCACGGGCCTGGTTGATGGCTTCACCGGCGGCCTTGCGCTCGTCAGCCGGCAGGGTGCCGAGCTGCTTGAGCTGGGCGGTGATGCTGCCGCTCTTGCCGAGCAGGGCCACGCGCAGCTGTTCCAGCGTGTCGGGGCTCTGTGCGGCGGCCACATCGGCCAGCGCCTGGGTGGTGAGGGATTGGATGTCGCTCATGGGGGGCCGGAACTCCAGTCGGTCTGCCATCGCGATGCGCGAAGGGCCGACCCCTGTCGCCACCGCCGGTCCCCGCACCGCGCGCCTGCGGCGTTGCCGGGACCCAAAAAAGAATGGGGAAGGACTTGCGCCCTTCCCCATGCATTGCCTTTACCAGACACCGTTCCCGTTGAACGGCAACGGCATCGGGAAGGACTTATGCCGCCAGTGCGCCCTTGGCCTTTTCGGCCAGTGCAGCAAAACCGGCTGCGTCGTGCACGGCGATATCAGCCAGGACCTTACGGTCCAGGGTGATGCCGGCCTTCAGCAGGCCGTTCATGAAGCGGCTGTAGCTCAGGCCGTTGATGCGGGCAGCCGCATTGATACGGGTGATCCACAGCGAACGGAAGTTGCGCTTCTTCTGCTTACGGCCGATGTAGGCGTACTGCTGTGCCTTGATGACCGCCTGCTTGGCGACGCGGAAGACCTTGCGACGGGCATTGTAGTAGCCCTTCGCCAGATCAAGGATTTTCTTGTGGCGGCGACGCGCCTGTACGCCACGCTTAACTCGTGCCATTTTTCAGTTCCTCAGAGGTAAGGGAGCATGCGGTCCAGACGGCCTGCGTCTTCTGCACGGACATGGCCCGTCTGACGCAGATTACGCTTACGCTTGGTCGCTTTCTTCGTGAGGATGTGGCTACGGTTGGCATGGCCGCACTTGTACTTGCCCGAGGCGGTCTTGCGGAAACGCTTGGCCGCTGCCCGGTTGGTCTTGATCTTGGGCATTGCAATGTCCTTGATGGGGGTGACCCTGGTTTCTGACTGATCTGGCGGTGGCCTGGGCCACTCTTTCCGTCCTGCCATGATCGGCGTACGACCCGTCCTGGGTGGGTCGAGCCGGGCATGATACAGGCAAAACCGCCCTGTCACCAGCCCCTGCAACCCTCAAACGTCCTGCCGCAAAAGCAAAGGGACGCCAATGGCGTCCCTTTACCCCGAACCGTTCAGCCAGGCGCCCCGAAAGGCAGCCCTGCAGGCCTCAGGTCTTCTTCTTCGGCGCGATCATCATGACCATCTGACGCCCTTCCAGGCGCGGACGGGATTCGATGACGATGTCCTCGCCCAGATCGGTCTCGATCCGGTTGGCCATCTCGCGACCCAGTTCCTGGTGGCTCATTTCACGGCCACGGAAGCGGATGTTGACCTTGATCTTGTCGCCTTCCTCGAGGAAACCACGCATCTTGCGCAGCTTGATCTGGTAGTCGCCCTCGTCCGTGACCGGACGGAACTTCACTTCCTTGATCTCGACCTGCTTGGTCTTCTTCTTGGCCTCGCTGGCCTTCTTCTGCGCTTCGAACTTGAACTTGCCGAAATCCATGATCTTGCAGACCGGCGGATCGGCCTGCGGCTGGATTTCAACCAGGTCCAGGCCTTCATCTTCGGCCATGGACAGCGCTTCGTCGCGCGACAACACGCCGATCATTTCTCCGTCACTGCCGATCACGCGGACGCGCGGCACACGGATTTCCTGATTCTTGCGGTTCTGTTTGTTGTCAGGTGTGCTGATATTACGTTCTCCCAAGGGTATCGAACCGGTCCGGGCGCTTATTCACCCGGACCGGACCTTTGCTTACGCGCCCTCGGCGTGGAGCCGCTCGATGAAGGCCTGCAGGCTCATGCTGCCAAGGTCTTCGCCAGAACGCGTACGCACCGCCACAGCTCCATTTTCCTTCTCGCGGTCACCGATGACCAGCAGATAGGGCACGCGCTGCAACGTATGCTCGCGGATTTTATAACCGATCTTCTCGTTACGCAAATCGGAGCTGACGCGGAAGCCTTGCTCCGCAAGGGTTTTGGTCACGCCGGCGACGTATTCAGCCTGGGCGTCGGTGATGTTGGCCACCACCACCTGGGTCGGGGCCAGCCAGGCCGGGAACTGGCCGGCGTGGTGCTCGATCAGGATGCCCAGGAAACGCTCCATCGAGCCGACGATGGCACGGTGCAGCATGACCGGGTGCTTCTTCTGGCTGTTTTCGTCCACGTACTCGGCGCCCAGGCGGCCCGGCATCATGAAGTCGACCTGCATGGTGCCCAGCTGCCAGGTACGGCCGATCGCGTCTTTCAGGTGGTACTCGATCTTCGGGCCGTAGAAGGCGCCTTCGCCCGGCAGCTCCTGCCATTCCACGCCACAGGCGGTCAGCGCCGAGCGCAGCGCGCCTTCGGCCTTGTCCCAGGTGGCGTCATCACCCAGGCGCGATTCCGGGCGCAGGGCGATCTTGATCTGGATCTCGTCGAAACCGAAGTGCTGGTAGACCGCCAGCGCCTGCTGGTGGAACGCGGTCACTTCCGATTCGATCTGGTTCTCGGTGCAGAACACATGGCCGTCGTCCTGGGTGAAACCACGCACGCGCAGGATGCCGTGCAGCGCGCCGGACGGCTCGTTGCGGTGGCAGGAACCAAACTCACCGTAGCGGATCGGCAGGTCGCGGTAGCTGTGCAGGCCCTGGTTGAACACCTGGACATGGCCCGGGCAGTTCATCGGCTTGACCGCGTAGGTGCGCTTCTCCGATTCGGTGAAGAACATGTTGTCCTGGTAGTTGTCCCAGTGGCCGGACTTCTTCCACAGGCTGACGTCCAGGATCTGCGGGCAGCGCACTTCGCCGTAGCCGCTGCTGCGGTAGACCTTGCGCATGTACTGCTCGACCACCTGCCACAGCGCCCAGCCCTTGGGGTGCCAGAACACCAGGCCCGGGGCTTCTTCCTGCAGGTGGAACAGGTCCTGCTGCTTGCCGATGCGGCGGTGGTCGCGCATTTCGGCTTCTTCGATGCGCTTGATGTATGCCTCGAGCTGCTTCTTGTCGGCCCAGGCGGTGCCGTAGATGCGCTGAAGCTGTTCGTTCTGCGCATCGCCACGCCAGTAGGCACCGGAAATGCGGGTCAGCTTGAAGGCCTTCAGGAAGCGCGTGTTCGGCACGTGCGGGCCGCGGCACATGTCCACGTATTCCTGGTGGTAGTACATGCCCATCGCCTGGATGTCGTCGGACATGTCCTCGATCAGGCGCAGCTTGTAGTCCTCGCCACGGGCCTTGAAGATCTCGACCACTTCAGCGCGCGGCGTCACTTTCTTGATGACGTCGTAGTCCTGGGCGATCAGCTCGCCCATGCGCTTCTCGATGGCGGCCATGTCTTCCGGCGTGAACGGGCGCTCGGAATAGATGTCGTAGTAGAAGCCCTCGGCGATGACCGGGCCGATCACCATCTTCACGTCCGGATACAGCTGCTTGACGGCGTGGCCGACCAGGTGGGCGCATGAGTGGCGGATGATTTCCACGCCCTCCTCGTCCTTGGCGGTGATGATGCGCAGGCTGGCATCGTGGTCGATGACGTCGCTGGCATCGACCAGCACGCCATCCACGGCGCCGGCGATGGTGGCCTTGGCCAGGCCGGCGCCGATCGACTGGGCGACGTCCATGACGCTGACGGGATTTTCGAATTCGCGGCGGCTGCCGTCGGGAAGGGTGATATTGATCATCGCAATGGCTTCGTGCGGGGCCCGCGCGGGCGGGCTGGAAAGCGTTCCGGGCGGTGCCCGGGCAATAAAAAAGCGCCGCGAGGGCGCCTGCGGAACAGGGCCTTCGGTGGCAGGTCAGCGGTGGGCGGTGGTAGTGCTCATGTCGCACGCTCGGCCGGCGCTGGGCGCGGGCCACCTTGTTCCAGTCAGGTTCTGCGTCGATCTTAAACCAGCGCGCCGCAAAGCCCAAGATCTGGCGGATCCGCGGATGAATCCGCGATGCTGGCAGCTGTAAAACGCAATGATTACCATGTGCGCGCAGCCTCACTGATGGCAGGCTGCCCGACTTCCTACAAGACGCTTTCCGATGATTACCGTTGGGCTCGCTTCCTTGGGCTTCTGCAGCCTTGCCGTGCTGTCGGCGATGTTTTCCGCGCTGGCGCTCTACGCGGCCTCGCCGCACTGCCGCTGGCCGCGCCTGCGCCGTGCGGGCCGCCTGGGCCGGCAGATCGGCCTGGTCGCCGCGGTCGCCTCGCTATGGCTGTGGATGGCCGAACTGGGCGTTGCCGCCGGGCTGGTGGCGATGCTGTGCACCTGGATGCTGGTAGCCCTGCTGCTGCCGGCGCTGGCGGCCTGGCACCGCCCGGCGGTGGATGGCAGCGCACGGGAGCCGCGCTGATGTGGATGCGCGCCCTGTCGGGCATCTTCGTCGGGTTCTTCCTTGCTGCCGCTGCCACCGGCCTGCTGACCTGGCTGCCGCCGGGGCCGTGGCCGAGCGCGTTGGTGCCGGCCCTGATCGCCTTCGTTCCGCTGTGGATGCTGGCGGCGCTGTGGGCCTTCAGCTTCCGCACCGTGGCGCGCGCCTGGCTGGTGCCTGCCGGCTGCGCCGCCGCCGGTTTCGCCGTGTTGTGGCTGCTGCGCCTGAGCGGCGCGGTGCAATGAGAACGAGCGCATGAAATTCAGTTCGCAGACCCTGCGTACCTTCACCACCCTGCACACCTGGGTCGGCCTGGTGGCCGGCTTCGGCCTGTTCGTGGCGTTCTACGCCGGTGCGCTGACCCTGTTCCACCACGATCTGCCGGTGTGGCAGACGCCGGGTGCGGCCAGCGTGCTGCCGGCCGGGCTGGACGACGCGCAGTACCTGCTGGACGACGTGCTGGCCAAGCACCCGGAAGCACGCCGCCATGTCGGCATGACCTTCCCCGGTGCCGAGCACCCGCAGCCACTGGCCTACTGGCAGGGCGCCGACGGCGGCTGGCGCTACGCCTGGCCCGGCAACACCGGCGGCAGCGCCACGCCACCGCAGGCGGGCCTGGCCGAGCTGGTCAACGAACTGCACTACAGCCTGGGCCTGCCGGTGGCCGGCATCTATGTGATGGGCATCGTCAGCCTGCTGTACGGCATGGCCCTGCTCAGCGGCCTGGTCATCCACCTGCCCAAGCTGCTGGGCGACCTGTTCGCGCTGCGCCCGGGCCGCAACCTCAAGCAGATGTGGCAGGACGCGCACAATGTGATCGGCGTGCTCAGCCTGCCGTTCCACCTGATGTTCGCGGTGACCGGTGCCCTGCTCTGCCTGGTCTTCATCCAGATCGCCCTGCTCAACCCGCTCATCTTCGAAGGCAAGGCGATGCAGGTGGTGCCGGCGGCGATGGATACCGCGCCAGTGCGCGAAGCCGCGGGCGTGCCGGCCGCCCCGGGCAGCCTGCGCGAGCTGCATGCGCGCGCGCTTGAAGTGGCCCGCGCACAGGGCGTGGCCGATTTCGAACCGGCCTACCTGAAGCTGGCCAACGGCGGCGATGCCAACGCCACCATCGAGATCACCGGCGAATCCAGCGGCACGCTTGGACCACTCGGTTCGGTGGCGCTGGACGTGGCCAGTGGCCGCGTGCTGGCCAGCCAGCTGCCGGGCCACCGCGACGCCAACCACGCCACGCTCAGCGCCGCCTATGCGCTGCACTTCGGCGAATTCGGCAACGGCGTGGTGGTCTGGCTGTACTTCCTGCTGGGGCTGGGCGGCGCCTTCCTGTTCTACTCGGGAAACCTGCTGTGGATCGAATCGCGGCGCAAGCGCCGGCAGCCGCAGCAGCCGCGCGCAGGGGTGAACATGGCGCGGGCCACGGTGGGCGTGTGCATCGGCCTGTGCGTGGCGATCTCGGTGGCCTTCGTCACCGCGCTGGTGCTCGAACGCGTGGCCCCGGCCGCGGTGGACCAGGGCATCCGCTGGGCCTGCTTCGGCACCTGGGCGGCGTGCGCGCTGTGGGCGGCCCTGCGCCGGCCGGCGCAGGCCGCGCGTGAACTGCTGTGGGCCGCAGCCATCAGCACCGCCCTGGTGCCTGTGATGCATGGTGCACTCAACGGCGACTGGCCGTGGCTGGCTGCCGCGCGCGGGATGTGGCCGCTGTTCTGGATCGACGTGGTGGCCCTGGCGATGGCCTTTGGTTTTGCCCGGCTGGCGGTGGCCAGCCAGCGCCGTGCCCGTGATGGCGACCCCAACAGCGTGTGGGCCAATTGAGGAAACCGCCGGGCCTGGCCCGGCGCCAACGCGTCACTGCGGGTAACGGCTGACTTCAATCAGGTTCCCGTCCGGATCGCGGAAGTACACCGACTCGATCGGCCCCAGGGCACCGGTGCGCGGCACCGGCCCATCTTCCACCGCGACGCCCTGCGCCTGCAGGTGGGCCAGTACATCGGCCGTGGCCGCGCGCGTGACCAGGCACAGATCGGCGCTGCCCGGGGTTGGCCGCACGGCATGCGGCTGCAGCGGCGCACTGGCCGGGTGCAGGTTGATCTTCTGCTGGCCGAACTGCAGCGCGGTACGGCCGGCGCCGAAGCGCACGACCTGCATGCCGAGCACGCGCTGGTAGAAATCACAGCTGCGGTCGATGTCGGCGACGGTAAGGACCAGGTGGTCGAGGCGTTCGATGAGGATCATGCCCGCAGCTTAGCGCTGCGGGCGTGGTGTGGATGTGCGCGGTCGGGCGGCCGGTGTTGTGGCATTGCGCGCGGTGCGGCGGTCTCAGTCGCCGACGCGGGCCTTGTGCCATGGCGTGAGCATGGCATTGAGCAGGCTGGCCTGTTCGTCATCGCCGGTCAGTTCCCACATGAACACGCCGGCCAGGCCCTGCTCGCGGGCGAACTGCGCGCGCAGGCCGATCGAGCGCGGGTCCTCGTAGCTGATGATGACCTTTTCGGCGGCGTTATACAGCCACGGGCTCTGCGCCTGCGGCTGCCAGTGCTTCGTCCAGCCCGGCTGGTCCAGATAGCGCGCCTTGATCACCCGCCAGTCGCCGGCATCGGCCGGTGCGCTGTAGGCCTGGTACAGGCCATCGGGCGCGTCGCCGGTCACCTTGAACCCACGCCCGTAGAACGGCACGCCCAGCACCAGCTTGTCGGCCGGCACAACGTGTTCGCGGTAGTACTGCACGGCGCCGGCCACGTTGTTCCAGCGCCGCAGTTCCGGCGCCAGCGGGTCGGCCGGCACTTCATGCAGCGGTGCGTTGAAGGTCGACACCGCCGAGAAGCCGGTGCCCATGTCATAGCTCATCAGATTGATGAAATCGAACACCTTGGCCAGCGCCGGCAGATCGTAGCTGGCGGCCGGGTCATAGGGGCCATCGGTCTGCAGGCGGCCGGCCGCGAGTGCAGCGGTCAGCAGCATCGGCTGGCCACGCTTGCGGCCTCGCGCATCCAGCGCCACGCGGAAGGCCTGTGCGAGACGGGTCATGTTCGCGCGGTCCTGCGGGCGATGGGCCAGTTCCTTCGGGCCGCCACTGACGGGAAATTCCCAGTCGATGTCCACGCCGTCGAAGCTGCTTGCGTACTGCTCGAAGAACAGCGCCATGCAGGAATCAACCAGACGCTTGCGGCTGGCCTCGTTCAGCGCGGCATCGGAGAAGCCGCCTGCGCCCCAGCCGCCGATGGAGATCAGCGTGCGCAGGTGCGGGTGCGCCTTCTTCAGCTCGGCCAGCGCGGCGAAGTTGGCGGGCGCTTCGGCGCCCACCGTGCAGCGCCCTGCCTCGATGGTGGAGAACGCGTAGAACAGGTGGGTGAGCCGATCGGCCGGAATGTGCGACACCGGGTAGCGCTCGGCCGAACCGCCGGGATAGTAGGCACCGTAGATCGGCGGCTGTGCCGCGTGGCTGGCGGCAGGAACGGCGGCGGCGAACAGCAGGGCAAGCCCGGCCAGAGTCTGGCGCAACATGGAAACTCCCGGTTGGTAGAGTCGAGCGTGATCGACTCTACACGGATCCGGCATCGGCTAAGGTAGCTGCGGACCTTCAATCGCACACGGACATGAGCACAGACCACGACGCCACGCAGGATGCACTGCAGGCCAAACAGTCCCGCGCGTACGCGGCGTTCGACGAAGGCGACCTGGCACAGGCTGCGCGCCTGTTCGGCGAACTGATCGAACACGCGCCCGAGGTGTCCTACCTGCACTACATGCGCGGGCTGGCGCACAAGTACCTGCGCGACTGGCGCGCCTCGCTGCAGGACAACCTGCATGCCGAGCAGGTGAGCGACGAATTCGACGAAGCCGCCGCCTGGAATGCGGGCATCGCGGCCAGCGCCCTGGGCGACTGGACCGAGGCGCGCAGGCAGTGGAGCCGGTGTGGCATCACCCTGCCCGAGGGTGACGGCGAGATCGCCGCCGACTTCGGCGTGGCCTGCGTGCGTCTGGCGCCGTGGAAGGATGCCGAAGTGGTGTACATGAACCGCATCGACCCGGTGCGCGCGCGCATCGGCAACGTGCCACTGCCCGAAAGCGGCTTCCGCTTCGGCGACATCGTGCTGCATGACGGCGCCTCCACCGGCCGCCGCACCTACGGCGAGGGCGATGTGCCGGTGTTCAACGCGATGCAGCGCCTGCAGGCATCGGACATGGCGACCTTCACCGTGTTCGTGCAGTGCGACGCGGCCGAGGACATCGCGGCGCTGGAAGTCCTGACCCTGCCCGGCATCGGCACGGTCGAGGACTGGACCGCCACGGTGCGCCGGCTGTGCCGCCGCTGCAGCTATGGCACCCTGCACCGGCATGACGACGAACCCGGCAACGATGACGACAGTGGCTGGAAGCGCGAGCGCGACCTGGGCATCGCGGCGCAAGGTCGGGCTGCGGTGGAGAAGCTGATGGCGACCTGGACCGCGGCGGGACCGGGGCGCGTGCTGCAGGCCATCGAGCAGCGCGAGCATCCCTTGAGTAATCCGGAGCCGGGCCAGGTGTGGTGGCTGGGCGAGGAAGAAGAGGAAGCGCGCGTCAACCTGGGTTGATGCCCGCAAGCCTTGTGGCACAGAGCCTTCAGAATTCTTCAGGCTGGTTTCCAGCACTTCAGTCGCAGCGCAGTCTCAATCGGGCTCCCTTTGATGGAGTCCGACGATGCGATCGATCCTGCCTGCCCTCACCCTGCTCTGCGCGATCTGCACCCTGCCCTTCGCTGCCCGCTCTACCCCACCGGACCAGGCCCGTCTGCAGGCCCTGCAGCAGGCCATCGCCAGCGACGAACTGAAACAGATCCGCAGCGTACTGCTGCAGGTCGATGGCAAGGTGGTCTACGAGGGCTACTTCAACGGCGCCGACGCGCAGACCCTGCACGACGTGCGATCGGCCAGCAAGGGCGTGACCGCGCTGCTGGTCGGTGCCGCCATTGGCGAGGGCGCCCTGCCCAGCGTGCAGGCCCGGGTGTATGACTACTTCCCGACGTTCACCGCGCAGCGCGCGATCGACCCGCGCCTGCGTGCCACCACCGTGCAGGACCTGCTGACCATGAGCAGCCTCTGGGAATGCGATGACGAAAACCAGTTCTCGGCCGGCCACGAGGAACGCATGTACGTGTCCGAGAAGTGGCTGGACTTCGCCCTGGACCTGCCGGTGAAGGGCTTCGCGCCGTGGATGCAGCGACCGGAGGACAGCCCGCATGGTCGCGCGTTTGCCTACTGCACCGCCAATCCGTTCGTTCTGGGCGCGGTGCTGGAGCAGGCCAGCGGCCAACCGCTGGCCGACTACGCTGCGCGCGTCCTGGAGCGACCGCTGGGCATCACCCGCAGCCAGTGGAACCGCTCGCCGGAGGGCATCGGCATGGGCGGCGGCGGCACCCGCTACCGCACCCAGGACCTCGCCCGCTTCGGCCAGCTGGTGCTCGATGGCGGCCGCTGGCAGGGCCGCCAGCTGGTGCCGAAGGAGTACATCGAGGCGATGGTGCGACCGCAGGCGACCACTTCCGACGGCGGCGACTACGGTTACCAGTGGTGGGGCCTGAAGCTGGACGTGCAGGGTTCACCACGCACGGTGTGGGCGATGTCCGGCAACGGCGGCAACTACGTGTTCGTGCTGCCCGAGCAGCGCGTGGTGGCGGTGGTCACCAGCCAGGCGTTCAACCGCAACTTCGCCCATCCGCAGTCGCGGCGCATCCTCACCGAGTTCCTGCTGCCGGCGCTGCGCTGAGCGCGGCCAGGTCGTCCGGCCGCCAGCTGGCGGCCAGCACCTGCGCACGTTGCCGGGCGATGTCGGCATCCAGCCGCTGCAGCAGGGCCGGCCAGCCGGGCGCGCTGCGCAGGGGGACGAACAGCGGCGTGGCACGCAGCCACGCCACGTCGCGGAAGCCGTCGTCGACCGCCTGCTGTAGTGCTGCCACCGCGTCGCCTGCATGGCCCTGGGCCTGCAGCAGCAGCGCCCGCTCCAGCGCCGCATCGGGCCAGCCGTCGCCCGCTCCCGCGCTGGCAGCGAGCTGCCGCAGGCGCTGGTCGATCCAGGCAGGGTCCGCAGCCTGCGCGCCATGCAACGCCGCCAGGGTCTGGCCCAGTGACTGCTGTGACCGCAGCTGGCGGCCACGCTCGAACGCGTCGGCGGCGCCTGCGGTGTCGCCGGCCAGCAATGCCAGTTCACCCTGCAGGCGCAGCAGCTGCGGATGCGGGGTGCCACGCGCGAGCGCTTCATCCAGCACCTGCCGGGCCCGCTGCGGCGCGCCGGCAAGGTACAGGCTGCGCGGCCAGGCGATGTTGGAAAAGACGTTGTCGGGGTAAAGCTGAAAATTGCGCGCGTGGCGATCCGCGGCCGCCTGGGTGAAGCCGAGCAGTTCCAGCTCGCGCGCGACCTGCACGTCACGGAAGCGGATGCGCTCGGGTGCCTTCAGGGACAGGTTGGCCTGCAGCGCCGTGGCAAGCTGGCCGCGTTCCTGCTGCAGGTAGGCCAGCGATGCACGGCTGCGCTCGTCGTTCGGCTCGAGTTCGATCGCACGGCTGTAGCCGGTGATCGCCTGCCGCATGTCGCCAAGGCAGTCCTGCGCGTAGCCCCACAGGGCGTGTGCGGCGGCATCGCCTGGTGCGCGCTGGCGCTCCTGCTCGGCCAATGCCAGCGCCTCGCGCAGCTGCTCGGGCGTGCCGTTGAACAGGCAGCCCTGCGCCGCCAGCGCACGGGACAGGCCGCGCCGCGCCGGCGTGGATTCGGGATCAGCCTGCAGCGCCTGCCGGTACAGGGTGATGGCCACGCGGTTGTTGTTGGCCTGGCCGATACCCGCGTAGTACTCGGCGCGCTGCAGCAGCGACTGCCCGGCCCTCTGCGGCGTCGAACGGGGCCACAGCAGCAGCGTGGCGGCCACGCCCAGCACCACGACAACCCCCACGCCCCACCCGAGCCTGCGGGCGCGCGAGGATGGCGCGAGCGGTGCGCTGGCCGGCAGCGGCGGCGCACACAGCTGATAGCCGCGGCCACGTACCGAACGGATGTAGCGCGGCCGCCGGCTGTCATCGCCCAAGGCCTGCCGCAGCAGCTTCACCCGCTGGCTGACCGCATCCTCGCCGACCACCGCCGGTGCCCAGACCTGCGCGGCCAGCGTGTCGAAATCCACGACGTCGGTGCCGTGCTGGAGAAGTACGTCGAGCAGGGTCCAGCTGAGGCCGCTGACCGGCAAGACCTCGCCGTTGCGACTGACGCGTTGCGCCGGGCGATCGATATCGAGGTCGAGCAGGCGCAGGGTGTCCATGTGCGAAGCATAGCGTCACGGCTGCGCTGGGAGACAGGCAAAGAAAAAGCGGGCCGAAGCCCGCTTTTTCATTTTCGAAGGCGTGAGGACCAACGGCCCTCACCTACGGTAACCGGCTGCGCCGATTACTCGGCGCTGGCGCCTTCGCCTTCTTCGACGGCCTTCATCGACAGGCGGATACGGCCCTGCTTGTCGACTTCCAGGACCTTGACCTTGACCACATCGCCTTCTTTCAGCACGTCGCCGACCTTCTCGACGCGGTCGCTGGAGATCTGCGACACGTGGACCAGACCGTCCTTGCCCGGCAGGATCGTGACGAACGCACCGAAGTCCATGATCTTGGCGACCTTGCCTTCGTAGATGCGGCCCGGCTCGACGTCCGAGGTGATCTGCTCGATGCGGGCCTTGGCGGCCTGGGCAGCGATGGCGTTGACCGATGCGATGACGATGGTGCCGTCATCCTGGATGTCGATCTGGGTGCCGGTTTCCTTGGTGATGGCCTGGATGGTCGAGCCACCCTTGCCGATCACTTCGCGGATCTTGTCCGGGTGGATCTTGATGGTCAGCAGGCGCGGCGCGTAGTCCGACAGCTCTTCGCGCGGAGCGGTCAGGCCGTGGGCCATTTCGCCCAGGATGTGCAGACGGCCGGCCTTGGCCTGCTGCAGAGCCTGCTTCATGATCTCTTCGGTGATGCCTTCGATCTTGATGTCCATCTGCAGGGCGGAGATGCCCTCAGCGGTACCGGCAACCTTGAAGTCCATGTCGCCCAGGTGATCTTCGTCACCCAGGATGTCGGACAGGACGACGAAGCGATCGCCTTCCTTGACCAGGCCCATGGCGATACCGGCAACCGGCGCCTTCACCGGCACGCCGGCGTCCATCAGGGCCAGCGACGAACCGCAGACCGAGGCCATCGACGAGGAACCGTTCGACTCGGTGATCTCCGAGACGACGCGGATGGTGTACGGGAAGGATTCCAGCGACGGCATGACAGCCAGCACGCCGCGCTTGGCCAGACGACCGTGGCCGATTTCGCGGCGCTTCGGGCCCATCATGCGGCCGGTCTCACCCACCGAGTACGGGGGGAAGTTGTAGTGGAACAGGAAGTTTTCCTTGTACTCACCGGAGACGGCATCGATGACCTGGCCATCACGGGCGGTGCCCAGGGTGATGGTCACGATGGCCTGCGTTTCACCGCGGGTGAACAGCGAGGAACCGTGGGTACGCGGCAGGATGCCGGTCTGCACGGCGATCGGGCGGACGGTGTCCAGCTGACGGCCGTCGATGCGGACCTTGGTGTCCAGCACCGAGTTGCGCATGGTGCTGTATTCCAGCTCGCCGAATTCCTTCGACAGCTCGGCCGGGTTCCAGCCTTCAGCGGCCACGCGGCCGGCCAGGGATTCGACCACGTCCTTCTTGATCGCCGAGATGGCGTCACGGCGCTGCAGCTTGTCGCGCACCTGGAAGGCTTCGCCCAGGCGCGGGCCGATGGCTTCCTGCAGGGCGCTGATCAGCACGTCGTTCTTGGCCGGGGCCACCCAGGTCGACGGCTTGGTGCCGGCTTCCACGGTCAGCTCGTTGATCGCGTTGATGACCTTCTGCATTTCGCGGTGACCGAAGGTCACGGCGCCCAGCATCACGTCTTCGGACAGCAGCGCGGCTTCGGATTCAACCATCAGCACGGCGTTGGCGGTACCGGCAACGACCAGCTCCAGCTCCGATTCCTTCAGCTCCGACACGGTCGGGTTGAGGATGTATTCGCCGTTCTTGTAACCGACCTTGGCCGCAGCGATCGGACCCTTGAACGGGGTGCCGGCCAGCGACAGGGCAGCCGAGGCACCGATCAGGGCCGGGATGTCACCGTCGATTTCCGGGTTCAGCGACATCACCGTGGCGATGATCTGGACTTCGTTCTTGTAGTCTTCCGGGAACAGCGGACGGATCGGACGGTCGATCAGACGCGAGATCAGGGTTTCCTTCTCGGTCGCGCGGCCTTCGCGCTTGAAGAAGCCACCCGGGATACGGCCACCTGCGTAGAACTTCTCCTGATAGTCACAGGTCAGGGGGAAGAAATCCTGGCCTTCGCGCGCGCTCTTGGCGGCAACGGCGGAGACCAGCAGCACGGTGTCGTCGAACTTGACGATGACGGCGCCACCGGCCTGACGGGCGATTTCGCCGGTTTCAAGCGTGACGGTGTGCTTGCCGTACTGGAAGGTTTTGGTGATTTTTGCCACGGAGGGTGTCCTTGGGGATGCTGTCTGCGAATTTGGACCGTCGGCGACCCTTGCCGCCAGCGGGTGACCGGATCGTTCCGGTCTGAATCGGTATTCCGGTGCTACAAAACAAAACCGCGGCGCATCGCTGCGCCGCGGGGGATTCTTTGCTTAGCGACGCAGGCCAAGCTTTTCGATCAGGGCCTTGTAACGCTCGACGTCCTTCTTCTTCAGGTAGTCGAGCAGGCTGCGACGGCGGTTGACCATCTGCAGCAGGCCGCGACGGCTGTGGTGGTCCTTCTTGTGGGTCTTGAAGTGGCCGGTCAGCAGTTCGATGCGGGCGGTCAGCAGGGCAACCTGGACTTCCGGGGAGCCGGTGTCAGCCGAGCTGCGCTTGTTGTCTTCAATGACCTTCTGGGTGTCGATCGACATTTTTTTTTCTCAGTGATGCGTGGCCGGCAGGAACGCGCGTCGCGCACCGCCAGGCTCGCCGTGGACTACGAGGATGAAACCCGCGCGAGGCAGGTTGCCGGAAAACGGCCGCGAAATTGTAACGGCCAGGGGCTCCGGGAACAAGGACCGGGGCTGAACCGCCCTGCCCCGGTCAGAGGTTGAACCGGCGCTGCGGGGCCAGCAGGCCACTGTCGTCGACCTGGCCCAGGCCCTGGACAGCATCGTCCGGACCGTACACGGCCACCAGGCCGCGCGGCCAGGTGGCGTCGCGCTGGCGCTGGCCGACACAGAAGCGCTGCACCTGTTCAGCGTCGAGGTCGACCCGCGGGTACTCGGCCAGGCCGGCAGCCAGTGGCAGCAGCAGCGCCTCCATGCCCGCCTCGTCGCCGGCCTGGACCATCGCCCGCAGCTGGTCCAGGGTGACCATGGCCGGGGCGTGGAACGGCTCGACCCACAGCCGGCGCAGCGCGCTGATGTGGGCGCCACAGCCCAGCGCCTCGCCGAGGTCACGGGCCAGGCTGCGGATGTAGGTGCCCGAACCGCAGGTCACCCGCAGCCGCAGGCGCTCGGCCTGCTGCTCGAGCACCTCGATGGCATGCACCTGCACCTCGCGCTCGGGCGCCTCGATGACGTCGCCGCGGCGAGCCTTCACATACAGCGGCTCGCCGCCCTGCTTCAGCGCCGAATAGATCGGGGCGCGCTGCAGGATGCTGCCGGTCAGCGGCGCCAGTGCGGCCTGCAGGGCCTCGGCGCTGATCGCCGGGACCGGGCGCTGCAGCAGCACCTGGCCTTCGGAATCATCGGTATCGGTGGTCTGGCCGAGCTGGATCTCGGCGTCATAGGCCTTGGCCGAGCCCAGCAGCAGGCCGGCGATCTTTGTCGCCTCGCCGAAGCACAGCGGCAGCAGGCCGGTGGCCAGCGGGTCGAGGCTGCCTGTGTGGCCGCCCTTTTCGGCACGGAACAGGCGGCGGGCCACCTGCAGGGCGGCGTTGGAGCTCATGCCGGTCGACTTGTCGAGCAGCAGGATGCCATCCAGGCGGCGGAACTGAATTCGCGTCATGACAAATACGGGTAGCGCCGGGCCATGCCCGGCGAGCGCGAAGCGCGGCCAGTGTCCGGCCTCGCACGGTCAGAATGGAAAACGCCGGGCATCACCCGGCGCAAGCTTATTCTTCGTCGCTCTCGCGACGCTTCTCTGCGGCCAGCGTATCGGGCAGGTCGCGCAGGAGATTGTCGATGTGCTCACCACGGTCGACCGAGTCGTCGTAGTGGAAATGCAGCTCCGGCACATGGCGCAGCTTCATCGCGCGGGCCAGGTCCATGCGCAGGCGGTAGCCCAGCTCCTTCAGGCCGGCCACGGCTTCGGCCGAACGTTCCGGCATCAGCGCGGTGACGAACACCTTGGCATGGGCCATGTCGCGGGTGATTTCCACGTCGGACACGCTCACCGAGGGCAACCCGTGCTCGCGCACGGCGTTGTGCACCAGGGTGCCGAGTTCACGGCGCAGCTGGGCGGAGACACGGTCGGTTCGATGGAAAGTCTTGGGCACGAGGAGCTCTTGGTTCAGTTGTCGCCCGACCAACGGTCGGGCGCTACATCTACATGGTACCCGACCATTGGCCGGGTTCTACATCACGGTAGGGCCCGACCGTTGGTCGGGCCACCTTGCAGCATTACAGGGTGCGCGGCACTTCGATACGCTCGAAGCACTCGATCTGGTCACCCGGCTTGACGTCGTTGTAGGCCTTCACCGCGATACCACATTCGGTACCGTTGCGGACTTCCTCGACGTTTTCCTTGAAGCGACGCAGCGATTCCAGCTCGCCCTCGAAGATCACCACGCTGTCGCGCAGCACGCGGATCGGCTTGTTGCGCTTGACCACGCCCTCGATGACCATCGAGCCGGCAACCGCGCCCAGCTTGGAGCTGCGGAAGACGTCGCGGACCTCGGCAATACCGATGATCTCTTCGCGGATCTCCACGCCCAGCAGGCCGGATGCCACCTGCTTCACCTGGTCGATCACGTCATAGATGATCGAGAAGTAACGCAGGTCCACGCCGTTGGATTCGATGATGCGACGGGCCGAAGCGTCCGCACGCACGTTGAAGCCGATGACGGTGGCCTTCGAAGCGGCAGCCGAATTGGCGTCCGATTCGGTGATGCCGCCCACGCCGGAGTGGATCACGTTGATGCGGATGTCTTCGTTGGACAGCGCGACCAGTGCCTGGCTCAGCGCCTGCACCGAACCCTGCACGTCGGCCTTGATGACCAGGTTGAGGACCTGCTGGCCCTCGCCCTTGCCCAGGGTCGCCATGATGTCTTCCATGCGGCTGCCAGCGGTGGCGACCAGGCGCGATTCACGGCGCTTGGTCTCACGCTGCTGGGCAACGTCCTTGGCCAGGCGCTCGTCCTCGACGACCACGAAGTCGTCACCGGCTTCCGGCACGCCGGACAGGCCCAGGACCTGCACCGGGATGGACGGGCCGGCGAACTCCGGCTGCTTGCCGGTTTCGTCGAACAGCGCACGCACGCGGCCGTACTGGATGCCGCACACGAGGTAATCGCCCTTCTTCAGGCGGCCCTGCTGCACCAGCACGGTGGCGACCGGGCCACGGCCCTTGTCCAGCGAGGATTCGATGACCACGCCTGCAGCGCGGCCGTCGTCAACGGCCTTCAGTTCCAGCAGTTCCGCCTGGACCGAGACGGCGTCCAGCAGGTCGTCGATGCCCAGGCCGGTCTTGGCCGAGATCTCCACCATCTGGATGTCACCGCCGAAGTCTTCGGCCACGACCTGCTCGGAGAGCAGCTCGTTCTTGACCCGCATCGGGTCGGCGCCGGACTTGTCGATCTTGTTGATGGCCACGATCAGCGGCACACCTGCCGAACGGGCGTGCTGGATCGCTTCCTTGGTCTGCGGCATGACGCCGTCGTCGGCGGCAACCACCAGCACCACGATGTCGGTCAGCTTGGCACCGCGGGCACGCATCGAGGTGAACGCGGCGTGGCCCGGGGTATCCAGGAAGCTGATGACGCCCTTCGGCGTATCAACGTGGTACGCACCGATGTGCTGGGTGATGCCACCGGCTTCGCCGTGAGCGACCTTGGTGCGGCGGATGTAATCCAGCAGCGAGGTCTTGCCGTGGTCGACGTGGCCCATGATGGTGACAACCGGCGGACGCTGCACGGCTTCGCCCTGGTTTTCACCGGTCGAGGCCAGCAGTGCGTCTTCGGCGTCGTTGTCATTGGCGCGGATCGCCTTGTGGCCGAGTTCTTCGGTCACCAGCGCGGCGGTGTCGTGGTCGATGGACTGGGTGATGGTGGCCATCACGCCCATCTTGAACAGCGCCTTCACCACCTCGCCGCCCTTCAGCGCGAGCTTCTGCGCCAGGTCGGCCACGGTGATGGTTTCGCCGATCGCCACTTCACGCACGACCGGTGCGGTCGGACGCTCGAAGGCGTGCGGACCCGCGTTGTTGCCACCACGCGACATGTCGCGACGGCCGCCACTCTGGTTGCGACCACCCGGACGACCGCGGTTGTTGCTGTTGTTGCTGTTGCCACGACGCGCACGGTCGGCAGCCGACAGGTGCATCTGGCCGGCGAAACGATCGCCCGGGCCACGCTCGCTGCGCGGCGCGCTGCGGTTGTTGCGGTCGTCGCTGCGGGGCGGTGCCGGCGGTGCACCACGCGGTGCGGCCGGAGCGGCAGCCGGGGTACGCGGCGGGCGCGGCGCGGTTTCGTCGATCGGAGCGCGCTTGGGCTTGGTGGCAGCCAGGGCCTCGGCGGCCTTGGCGGCAACCGCAGCTTCCTCGGCAGCCTTCTTCTCGGCCTCGGCGCGTTCCTTGGCGGCAACCTCTTCCTCACGGGCACGGACGATGGCCTCGTCGCGCAGACGATCCTTCTCGGCCAGGGCCTGCTGTTCGGCGAGGTTGCGGGCGCGCGACTCTTCCAGCTTGCGCAGGATGTCGGCACGCTCTTCGTCCGGCGTCATGGCACGCGCACCATCCTTGACGTAGGTACGCTTCTGGCGCACCTCGACATTCACGGTCGTCTTGCTACGACCGGAATTGACCGTCACTTCTTGCTGTTTCCGGCGGTTGAGCGTGATCTTCTTTGCAGACTGATCCGTCTCTTCCGGGGCCTGCTCGGGCTTGCCGTGCGAGCGACGAAGGAAGCCCAGGAGCTTCACCTTTTCAGTGCTGGTCACGACCTGGTCGGGACCGCTGAACTTCATGCCGGCACCGGCCAGCTGTTCCAGCAGTTTCTCGACCGGCGTGTTGACCAGTTCGGCAAGCTTGCGGATGGTGGTTTGCTGCGACATTCGGATCCTATGATCTTGTGGGCGCCCCCCCGCAGATGGAGGTGGCGCGGATTCTACGCCCTGATCGGCTCAGGGCCCTGTTCATTGCCGGCTCATTCGCCGCGTTCCAGTCGGGCGATCTCCTCGGCACGCGCGGCCAGGATCAGCGCCGCGGCGCGCTCCTGGTCCAGCCCTTCGATGCCGAAGTCCATGACCTCGTCGGCGGCCAGGTCGGAAAGCTCCTCGCTGGTGCGCACGCCGTGGCCGGCCAGCGCGTAAGCGGTGGCTTCGTCCATGCCCTCAAGGGACAGCAGGTCCTGCGCCGGCTGGCCGTCTTCAAGGCCTTCCTCGACTGCCAGGGCCTCATTGAGCAGCGCATCGCGGGCACGAGCGCGCAGCTCTTCGACGATGTCCTCGTCGAAACCTTCCACGGCCAGCAGTTCGCCAACCGGGACATAAGCAATTTCTTCCACCGTGCCGAAGCCTTCGCTGACCAGGATGCCGGCGATTTCCTCGTCCACTTCCAGCTTGTCCATGAACAGCTGGCGGGCCGACGACTGCTCGGCTTCCGACTTGGCGGTGACCTGGTCCTGGGTCATCACGTTCAGCTGCCAACCGGTCAGGCGGCTGGCCAGGCGCACGTTCTGCCCGCCCTTGCCGATGGCCTGGGCCAGGCGGTCTTCGGCCACGGCCAGATCCATCGAGTGCTTGTCTTCATCAACGATGATCGACTGCACTTCGGCCGGTGCCATCGCGTTGATGACGAAGTTGGCCGGGCTGTCGTTCCACAGCACGATGTCCACACGCTCGCCATTGAGCTCGTTGGACACGGCCTGCACGCGCGAACCGCGCATGCCGATGCAGGCACCGATCGGATCGGTACGGGTATCGTGGGCCAGCACGGCGATCTTGGCGCGGTCGCCCGGATCGCGGGCACAGGCCTTGATTTCCACCAGCCCCTGGCCGACTTCCGGCACTTCGAGCTTGAACAGCTCGATCATGAATTCCGGGGCGGCGCGGCTGATGAACAGCTGCGGGCCACGCGGTTCCGAACGCACTTCGGCCAGATAGCCGCGTACGCGGTCACCGGCGCGCAGCACGTCGCGCGGGATGCCCTTGTCCTTCGGGATGAAACCTTCGGCGTTGCCGCCCAGGTCCACGTAGATGTTGCCGCGCTCGGCGCGCTTGACCACACCGGTGATCAGCTCACCAACGCGGTCCTTCCACGCATCGACGACCTGCTGGCGCTCGGCTTCGCGCACGCGCTGCACGATGACCTGCTTGGCGGCCTGGGCGGCGATGCGGCCGAAATCGGGGTTTTCGATCTGTTCTTCGATGTAGTCGCCGACGTCCACGCCTTCGGCTTCGTCGACGGCGTCCATCAGGCGGATCTGGCGGTCCGGCGATTCCATGACCACGTCATCGGCCACCACTTCCCAGCGGCGGTAGGTTTCGTAGCTGCCATCCTTGTGGTCGATGACCACGCGGGTCAGCACTTCCTCGTCGGCATAGCGCTTCTTCGCTGCGGACGCCAGGGCGGCCTCGATCGCATCGAAGATCACTTCACGCGGCACGCCCTTCTCGTTGGCGACCGCGTCCACTACCAGCAACAGTTCCTTGCTCATTGGCTCACTCCGCGCGCGGCTTCTTTGCCGCCGGCTCGTTGGAAGAAGAATTCTTGTCCGGCTTCGGACGCTTCGGCGCCGGGCCGGTCGGCTTGCTCGGGGCCAGGCCCAGGGCAACCCAGTCCGGCATGATCCGGGCCTTGTCGATGTTGTCCGCCGACACGACCACTTCGGTCTTGTCGACGATGAAGGTGATGGTGTCCGCAGCCTCGTCGGTCGCTCCGATGCGGCCCTGCAGGCGACGACGGTTGTCCTGCGGCAGCTTCAGCGTGACCTTGGCCATTTCGCCCAGGTGACGGCCGAACTGCTCCAGGTTGAACAGCGGACGGTCGACGCCCGGCGAAGACACTTCCAGCGTGTAGTTGCCGCTGATCGGGTCTTCGACGTCCATCTGCGCTGACACTTCGCGGCTGACGCGCTCGCAGTCGTCCACGTTGATGATGCGCTCGGGCTGTTCAGCCAGCGGCACGTCGATGTAAAGGCGCAGGGTCGCACCGCCGGGGGCCGGCAGATACTCAACGCCCAGCAGCTCCAGGCCCAGCGACACAACGGTCGGGCCGAGCAGATTCGCGATGTCGGTTGCCTTGTCGCTCACAGCCTGCCTTGATCTCTTGGTTGGGTGCCGGCCACGGCCGGCGGGGAAAACATGACGCCCCGGAAACGACAAAGGGCCCGCTGGGCCCCTTTTTCCGGAAAGACTCCGGTGACTGGATTCCGGTTGCAACGCGCTGCGTAAGCGTGTTGCGAGCCCTCCTTCCGGACCGGGTCTCCCGTGGGGAGGCCGCCTTCAGGGGTACTGCCTAGGCCGCTGATGATAGCGGCTGCACCTCGCTGGTGCAAGGCTTGGGCCGCCTTGCAACCGGCCGCTGCGCTCGCCGGGGCGGGGCCCCCGGGGCCCGGGCCCCCCCCCCCCCCGGGCGCCGGGGGGCCGGCCCGGCGGGGCGCCCCCCGCCCCACCAAAACAAAACAAAACAAAGAGACGCGCCGAGGC
>NZ_JBXFWG010000030.1:0-52992 GCF_056854535.1 Stenotrophomonas sp. STEN054
GCTACGGCGGGTGGCGCGAGACATAAGGGGACCTCCAAGTACGATTCAGTATCGCTTCTTGGCGTCCGCTGCTGGGGGACCAGATCAGTGAGCCGCATGGATGCGGCGACCGAACCTCCAGGGACGGATTTACGGCGTCCCCTGCGCAGCCCACCCGCCCGGCCAACCCACAAAATCCACAACCCGCCCCAGCCACGAGGGGGCCCCGCCGATGGCAGCCAACTGCGCGACAGCGCCGCCCTGCGCGGAAACCCCGAAATCCCGGAACCATGCGCTCGCTCACGGATTGACCGGGCAATTGATGACAACGTTGTCCCCACCTGGCCCCGGACTCTTTCCCCGGTAACCCAGGTACCCCGTCCGCCCCCACCGTCGCCCCCCTCCCGGGCGACGTCCGGACCTGCGTCACGCGCGGCGCCATCCGGCCCGCGCGCCACCGGAAGTCGGAGATACACCATGTACGACAAGCTTGTGCAGAGTGCCGATGTACGCAGTGCCGTATGTTCCTCCCGCCCACCACGCCCTCGCCGACTGGCCTGGCTGCTGGCCTTGGCCGCCGGGGCGGCCGCCCTGCCCGGCCTGGCCCAGGCCGCCAGCTGTACCGGCGTGGCGCAGTGGGACCAGGCCAAAATCTACCGGGCCGGCGACACCCTGCAGAAGGGAGGGGTCCTGTACCGGGCGAACCAGGACATCTGGAACGCGCCGCCGGACCACCCGGCCGGGGCGCCCTACTACACCAACCTCGGCGCCTGTGATGGCAGCGGCGCCAACCAGCCGCCGGTGGTCAGCCTGACCTCGCCGGCCAATGGCGCCACCTTCAGCGCCGGCAGCACGGTCACGGTCAGTGCGACGGCCAGCGACCCGGACGGCAGCGTCAGCAAGGTCGAGTTCTTCCGCGATGGCAGTTCGATCGGCGTCGACACCAGCGCGCCCTACAGCGCCAGCTGGGCCAACGCCAGCGCCGGCAGTCACACCCTGCGCGCGGTGGCCACCGACAACAACAACGCCACCACCAGCACGCCCACCCTCACCATCACCGTCAACGCGGCCAGCGGCGACACCACCGCGCCCAGCGTGCCCGGCGGCCTGGCCGTGGGTACCCGCACCGCCAGCAGCATCGCGCTGAGCTGGAGCCCCTCCACCGACAACACCGGGGGCAGCGGCCTGGCCGGCTACGACGTGTACCGCGACGGCAGCCTGGTCGGCTCGCCATCCAGCGCCAGCTACGTCGATGGTGGCCTGACCGCATCGACCACCTACCGCTACCGGGTACGCGCCCGTGACAACGCCGGCAACGCCTCGGCACAGGGCACCGAGATCAGCGCCACCACGCTGGCCGGCAGCGGCGGCGGCACAGGCAAGCGTGTCATCGGCTACTTCACCCAGTGGGGCATCTACGGCCGCAGCTACCGGGTGAAGAACATCGACAGCAGTGGCTCGGCCGCGCGCCTGACCCACATCAACTACGCCTTCGGCAACGTGCGCAACAACCGCTGCGAAGTGGGCGTCACCCAGCCCTCGGACCCCAACACCGGCGCAGGGGGCGATGCGTTCGCCGATTACAGCAAGGCCTTCGGTGCCGGCGAGAGCGTCAGTGGCAGCGCCGATACCTGGGACCAGCCGCTGCGCGGCAACTGGAACCAGCTCAAGCAGCTCAAGGCAAAGTACCCGAATCTGAAGGTGCTGATCTCGCTGGGTGGCTGGACCTGGTCACGCGGCTTCTCCAGCGCGGCACGCCCGGAAAACCGCCAGGCCTTCGTCGCCTCCTGCATCGACGCCTATATCAAGGGCAACCTGCCGGTGACCGACGGTGCCGGTGGTACCGGTGCGGCGCTGGGCGTGTTCGACGGCATCGACATCGACTGGGAATACCCGGTGGCCTGCGGCATCGAATGTGGCAAGCCGGAGGACAACGCCAACTTCACCGCGCTGATGGCGGAGTTCCGCCGCCAGCTCGATGCGGTGCGTCCGGGCCTGCTGCTGACCGTGGCCGTGGGTGCAGGCATCGACAAGGTCCGCGTCACCGACCCGGCGGCGTACCACCCGTACCTGGATTACATCAACGTGATGACCTACGACTTCCACGGCGCGTGGGATGCGAAGACCAATCACCAGTCGGCGCTGTTCGATTCGCCCAACGACCCATCCACTGGCGACCAGAAGCTGTACAACAGCAACGACGCCATCGAGGCCTTCATCAGCCGAGGCGTGCCTGCCGCCAAGCTCAACCTGGGCATCGGCTACTACGGCCGTGGCTGGACCGGCGTGGCCAGCGGCAACAACGGCATGTACCAGACCGCCGGCGGCGCCGCACCGGGTACCTACGAGGCCGGCATCGAAGACTGGAAGGTGCTGAAGAACCTGGCCTGGCAGGGCTATACCGACAACACCGCCGGTGCCACCTGGATCTACAACGGCAGCACGCTGTGGAGCTTCGATACCCCGGCCAACATCACCCGCAAGATGGGCTACGTGAAAACGCAGGGCCTGGGTGGTGCGTTCGTCTGGGAATTCAGTGGTGACGATGCGCAGGGCACGCTGACAAAGGCGGTGAGTGATGGCCTGAAATAAGCAAAAAGCCGGGGACGCATAGCGTCCCCGGCCTCCACATGGATTCAATCTCCGCCGGGCATGGCCCGGCGACGTTGCGGTCAGCGCTTGGCGGACAGCTTTTCCAGCGCTGCACGGAGCTGCGCCGGCGGCAGGTAGCCGCCCAGCTGGGTGCCATCGGCCGCGAAGATGGCCGGTGTGCCGTTGACGCCCAGCTGCTGGCCCAGCGCGTACTGCATGGCCACCGGATTGGTGCAGTTCTTCGCCGGCACGCTGCCGCCACGCTTGGCATTGGTCAGCGCCTGGCGGCGATCGGCGGCGCACCAGACCGAGATCATGTCGACGTAATCCTTGCTGCCCAGGCCCATGCGCGGGAAGGCGAGGTATTCCACCGAAATGCCGTTGCGGTTGAGCTCGGCGATGTCCTGGTGCAGCTTGCGGCAGTAGCCGCACTCGATATCGGTGAACACGCTGATGGTGTACTTCGCGTTGGGCGCGGCAAACACGATGCGGTCACCGTGATTGGCCTTGGCCAGCAGGTCGCGGCGGTGGCCGAGCAGCCCTTCGCTATTGGCCGGGCCCTTGGCCTGGATGTCGTAGGGCTGAGACTGGAACAGGTAGCGACCGTCGTCGGACACGTACAGCAGCTGGCCGGACACCAGCACTTCGCGGAAGCCGGGGAACGGCGCCGAGCCGATGTAATCCACCTTGGAACCGGGGATGAGCGTGGCGAGCGCGGCGCGCACCGTCTGTTCGGAGGCGCCATTGGTGGCCGCAGCGCCCGGGCTGGCCTTGGCGGCCGCGGCCGCCGGGGCCTTGGCGGCGGGCGCCGCCGGTTGCGCGCAGGCGGTAAGGCTGACCGCGCTGAACAGTGCAGCGATGGCAAATCGGAACATGGGCAATCCGCTGGGAATCAGACCCCGGATTCTGACACAGGCGCGTGTGATGGGCCGCGACCGCGCGCATGCCCTGGGTGATGCGCCGCGCAGTCCGTTCAGCCGCGCGGGTGGTGCCGCGCGTGCAGCTTCTGCAGGTGTTCGCGTGCCACCAGAGTGTAGATCTGGGTGGTGGACAGTGAACTGTGGCCCAGCAGCATCTGCAGCGCGCGCAGGTCCGCGCCCCGGTTCAACAGGTGGGTGGCGAAGCTGTGGCGCAGGCCGTGCGGGCTGATCTGCGCCGGATCGATGCCGGCCACCTGCGCATGGCGTTTGACCAGGTGCCAGAACGCCTGCCGGGTCAGCGCATGCAGGCTCGGCTCGATGAACAACGGCGTCTGCCCATCGGCCAGCGCGTGCACCTTGCCCTTGCCCACCAGCTGCGGCCGCGACTGCTGCAGGTAACGTTCCAGCCAATGCTGCGATTCCTCGCCCAGCGGCACCAGGCGCTCCTTGCTGCCCTTGCCGGTCACCCGCAGCACGCCCTGGCGCAGGTTGACCGCGGTGGCCGGCAGCAGCACCAGCTCGCTCACGCGCAGGCCGGCGGCATACATCAGTTCCAGCATGGCGCGGTCGCGCAGGCCCAGCGGGCTGTCGATGTCCGGCGCGGCCAGCAGGGCGTCGATCTGGCTTTCGGCCAGCGCCTTGGGCAGCAGCCTGGGCAGCTTGGGCGGGTCGAGCAGCGCGCTGGGGTCTTCGCTGCGCTCGCCGCGGCGCACGCCATCGGCGAAGAACGCGCGCAGCGCCGACAGCAGGCGCGCGTTGCTGCGCGGCGACCAGCCATGGCGGGTGCGCCAGGCCAGGTAATCGAACAGGCCGGAGCGTTCGATGCCGGCCAGGCCGCCCTCGCGGCCATCCATCCAGCGCGCAAGCCCTTCCAGGTCACGCCGGTAGCTGTCCAGGGTGGCGCGGGCCAGGCCGTTCTCGGCCCAGATCGCATCGAGGAAGCGCTGGATGCGCACGCTGTCGTCGGCGCGCAGTTCCGGCAGCTGGGTAACCAGCTGGCGGCGTTCGGCAGGGGTGGAAATAACGGCCATGCGTGCAGGATACGAGGGCCACTGCGGGCGCGGCCAGCTTTGCGTATGCTCGGCGCATGTCCCGCCCTGCCACCGACACGGCCACTGCGGCCGCCACCGCAACGCCCCGCCCGCGTGCGCTGCTGCCGTGGCGCGTGCTGGCGATGGTCTATGACGCCTTGCCGGTGCTGGCGCTGTGGATGCTGGCCGGCACGCTGTTCACCCTGGCCTACACCTTCAGCGGCCATGCGCAACGCGAGAACATCGCGCCCTTCAGCGCCTGGCAGTGGCTGTTGTGGGCGGTGTGCTGGGCGGTGACCGGGTGGTACGCCACGGCCAGCTGGCGCCGCGGCGGGCAGACCCTGGGCATGCGGCCGTGGCGGCTGAAGCTGGAATCGCGTGATGGCACGCCGCTGCGGCGCCGCCAGCTGTGGCTGCGCTTCGCGGTGGCCACGCTGTCGCTGCTGCTGGGTGGGCTGGGCTTCTGGTGGGCGTGGCTGGACCGGCAGCGCCTGACCTGGCATGACCGCGCCAGCGGCACCCGCGTGGTGCGGATGCCGAAGCGCTGAGAAAACCCGCCGGGCATGGCCCGCTGCTACCCGAGTAGAGTCGAGCTTGCTCGACTACGCTGCTACCTGCGCCGGAACAGCCAGCCGGACACCGCCAGCATGACGATCGGCGGCAACGCGTAGGCAATGCGGTAATCGAATTTCAGCGCACCGGCCATGCGCCCGAAGAACAGCTGCAGCAGCCAGAAGCCCAGCGCGAACAGGATGCCCAGGAACAGGCGCTTGCCCATGCCGCCGCTGCGCAGCGAACCGAACGCGAACGGCACGGCGGCCAGGCACAGCGCCAGCACGTTCAACGGGTAGAACCAGCGGCTCCAGTAGATATCCTCAAAATCGCGGGCATCCAGGCCGTTGCGCTCGCGGTACTCGATGCTGGTGCTCAACTCGCTCAACTTCAGGTTGCGCGGCTTGGCGATGCCGGTTGCCAGCGCACCGGCATCCAGCCTGGAATCCCAGGGCTCGCGTGCGGCTTCCTCGCGGGTCGCGCCACGCTCGGCGAAGGTGTCACGCTTGACCCCGGTCAGCACCCAGCCGTCCTTGTCATGCTCGGCGGTGGCGGCGTGGGTCAGCGAGGCGATGTTGCCGTCTTCGGCGATGCGGTACAGGCGCACATCACGCAGGATCAGCCGCGTGCCCTTGTCACCGACCAGCTGCTCTTCGCCGCTGGCGGCATTGAGGAAGGTGTCACCCTCGCGTGCCCACAGGCCCGAATAGCGGGCCGTGGTCGCATTGGTGCCCCACTTGGCGCTCATCTTCAGCGCATCGGCGCGGTTCTGACCCCACGGTCCGAGCGTCTCGGCACTGATCACCATCAGGCCGGTCAGCAACGACAGGGCAATTGCCACCGAGACGCTGAGTCGCCGGCGCGACAGGCCCAGTGCGCGCAGCGCGGTCAGCTCGGAGGTCGCCGCAAGCTGGCCCAGCCCCATCAGCGCGCCGATCACCGCGGCGGTCGGGAACATCGTGTAGGCACGGCGCGGCACGGTGTACAGCACCCAGGCCGCGGCATGGCCCAGCGAATAGCCGTTCTTGCCGATGTCCTTGAACTCACCGGAGAAGGCCATCACCACGTCCAGGCCGGTCAACACCGCCCAGGTAAGCAGCACGGTGGTGAACACCGCACGGCCCAGGTAGAAATCGAAACGCATCGGTCGCAGCTTCATGCGCGGGCTCCCTTCGGGCGCGCCAGGCGACCATCGCGGAAATACATCCACAGTGCGAAGCCGAGCAGCGGCAGGGTCAGCCACCACAGGCCGACCGCAGGCGGAATCCTGCCGTTGGCGATCCAGCCACTGCCGATGAACATCAGGTTGGTACCAACCATGTAGGCAAGCAGGGCCAGCATCATCCGGCCATAGCGCTGCTGGCGCGGCGAGCTGCGGCCCAGCGGCACGGTCAGCAGGGCGAAGGCCAGGGCGATCAGCGGCGGAGCGATGCGGCGATGCAGCTGGGCCTTGGCCTCGGCGCGGTCGTCACCCAGCAGCTGCAGGGTCGGCATCAGCTCTGGGTCATCCTCGTCCTTGGCCTGGGCGCCGTCAGGCAGAGCCACGTCATTGCGGGCGAAGGTCGCCAGGCGGTAATCCAGCGCGCCGGCCAGCGGGCCCTCCACCTGGTGGCCGTCGTCCAGCTCCAGGAAGCGTTGCTGCTTGCCCTCGAAGAACATGCGGCCGCCGGCGGCGGAGACCACTTCCAGGCGGTCATCCTTCTGCCGCTGCAAAAACACCCGGCCAAGCGTGGTGCCATCGGGCGAGATCGAGGACAGGTAGACCACCCCGCCATTGGGCAGCGGGGTGAAGCGGCCCGGCTCCAGCCCGGCCATCAGCACGCTGCGGTTGGCGTTCTGGATCATCTGCTCGGCGGTGCGGCCGGCCCAGGGGCCCAGCCACAGCGAGCAGGCGCCGACCAGCACCACCACCGGCACCACCAGCAACAGCAGCGGCCGCAGCAGACGCTTGGGCCCCACGCCAATGGCGGTGATGACCGCCATTTCGGAATCGCGGTACAGGCGGGCGATGGACAGCAGCAGGCCCAGCATCAGTGCCAGTGGCAGGATGAGTGGCATGTAGGCGATGAACTGCAGGCCCAGCTGCGAGAACAGCAGCTTGGCCGGCAGCCGTCCGTCGGCGATGTTGCCGAGGATGTCCACCAGCACGCCGCCCACGCTGACCACCAGCAGGACGATCAGGGTAGCCAGGAAACTCTGGACGAAATCGCCCAGCAGGTATCGGTCGAGCTTCAGCATGGGGCGGTGGTTTAAACTCTGGGGTTCGTTCGCGGTGCCGCCCAGTCTACTGTCTGGGCGTAAACGGCCTGCGATTGTACGGACTCGCCAATGGAATCTGCTCAATGGCCCTCGAATTCACCCTGAACCACCTCGCGCCGGCCGTCGCCGGCGTCGACTGCCTGGTCGTCGGCGCCTATGCCGACCACTCCCTGACCCCGGCCGCCCAGGCCCTGGACGCCGCCAGCGGTGGCCGCCTGACCGCCCTGGCCCAGCGCGGCGACCTGTCCGGCAAGACCGGCGCCACCACCCTGCTGCATGACCTGCCGGGCGTCAGCGCTCCGCGCGTGCTGGTGGTCGGCCTGGGCGAAGCCGCCCGTTTCGGCGTCCCGCAATACCTGAAGGCCGTCGGCGACGCCGTGCGCGCGCTCAAGGCCGGCGCCGCCCGCAGCGCGCTGTTCACCCTGTCCGAAGTGGCCGTGAAGGACCGCGATGCGGCCTGGGCGATCCGCCAGGCGGTGATCGCCGCCGACCACGCTGCCTACCGCTACACCGCCACCCTGGGCAAGAAGAAGGCCGATGATGCCGGCCTGGCCCAGCTGGCCATTGCGGGTGACGACGCCCAGGCCCTGGCCCAGGGCCAGGCCATCGCCGCCGGTGTCGAGTTCGCCCGCGAGCTGGGCAACCTGCCGCCGAACTACTGCACCCCGGCCTACCTGGCTGAAGTGGGCGTGAAGTTCGCCGGCGAGCACGACGGCGCCGAAGCGGAGATCCTCGACGAGCACCAGATGGAAGCGCTGGGCATGGGCTCGCTGCTGGCCGTGGCCCGTGGTTCGGCCAACCGCCCGCGCCTGGTAGTGCTGAAGTGGACGGGCCTTTCAGGCGAAGGCGCCCGCGACGCCAAGCCGTACGTGCTGGTCGGCAAGGGCATCACCTTCGATACCGGCGGCGTCAACCTGAAGACCCAGGGCGGCATCGAGGAGATGAAGTACGACATGTGCGGTGGCGCCAACGTCATCGGCACCTTCGTCGCCGCCGTGAAGGCCAAGCTGCCGCTGAACCTGGTGGTGGTGGTGCCGGCGGTGGAAAACGCCATCGACGGCAATGCCTACCGTCCGTCCGACGTGATCACCTCGATGTCGGGCAAGACCATCGAAGTCGGCAACACCGACGCTGAGGGCCGCCTGATCCTGTGCGACGCGCTGACCTACGCGCAGCGCTTCGAGCCGGCCGCGCTGGTCGACGTGGCCACCCTGACCGGCGCCTGCCTGGTCGCGCTGGGCCACCAGACCGCCGGCCTGATGAGCAAGCACGACGACCTGGCCAACGAGCTGCTGGCCGCCGGCGAGCACGTGTTCGACCGCGCCTGGCGTCTGCCGCTGTGGGATGAGTACCAGCCGATGCTGGATTCCAGCTTCGCCGACGTCTACAACATCGGCGGCCGCTGGGCCGGCGCCATCACCGCCGGCTGCTTCCTGTCGCGCTTCGCCGAAGGCCAGCGCTGGGCCCACCTGGACATCGCCGGCGTGGCCAGCGACGAAGGCAAGCGTGGCATGGCCACCGGCCGCCCGGTCGGCCTGCTGAGCCAGTGGCTGCTGGACCAGGTCGCCCGCGCCTGACGCCGTACCTGCCCCTGGCCGGCGCCCGCCGGCCGGGGCATCCTCCGGCCTGCCCCCGCCCGGCATGCCGGGCCCCTGCCCGACCCGGACCCTGCCATGCCCCGCGCTGATTTCTACCTGATCGCCAAGCCCCGTTTCCTGACCGAGCCGCTGCGCCTGGTCTGCGAACTGGCGCGCAAGGCCAACGATGCCGGGCTGCCTGCCCTGGTGCTGGCCCGCGACCAGGCCCAGGCCGAAGAGCTGGACGAACTGCTCTGGTCGTTCGACGAGGATGCCTACATCCCGCACCAGATCGTCGGCGAGGACGTGGACGAGGAAGAGGCCGTGGTGCTGATTTCCATCCCCGGTGACGAGGCGCCGATGCGCCCGCTGGTCATCAACCTGCGCGACGAACCCTGGCTGGGCCAGTGCGAGCGCGTGCTGGAAGTGGTGCCGGCCGACCCGGAAGCGCGCGAACCGCTGCGCGAACGCTGGCGCCAGTACAAGACCGCCGGCTACGACCTGAACAAGCACGACATGTGAGCGCGGCGTGGCCCCCTTGATGGGCCGCCCCGCTGCCCTGATCCTTCAACGATTACCTCCTGGTTCCCCCGCATGACCCAACTCGCCTCCAGCTACGACCCGAAGTCCTTCGAGACCGACCTCTACGAGGCCTGGGAGAACGCCGGCCACTTCAAGCCGTCCGGCAAGGGCGAGCCCTACACCATCCTGCTGCCGCCGCCGAACGTGACCGGCACCCTGCACATGGGCCATGCCTTCCAGCAGACCCTGATGGATGCGCTGGTGCGCTACCACCGCATGCGTGGATACGACACGCTGTGGCAGGTCGGTACAGACCATGCCGGCATCGCCACCGAAATGGTGGTCAGCCGCAACCTTGCGCTGGAAGGCAAGGGCGAGACCCGCGATTCGCTGGGCCGCGAAGGCTTCATCGGCAAGGTGTGGGAGTGGAAGCAGCAGTCCGGTGACACCATCGAGCGGCAGATGCGCCGCCTGGGCACCTCGGCCGACTGGTCGCGCAGCACCTTCACCATGGACCCGCAGCCGTCCGAGGCGGTGGTCGAGGCCTTCGTGCGCTGGCACGAACAGGGCCTGATCTACCGCGGCCAGCGCCTGGTCAACTGGGACCCGGTGCTGAAGACCGCGATCTCGGACCTGGAAGTGGAGAGCGCCGAGGAAGACGGTTTCCTGTGGTCGATCGCCTACACACTGGATGAAGGCCTGAGCTACGAGCACGTCGAGCGCGATGCCGACGGCGTGGAAACCCTGCGCGAAACCCGCGATTACCTGGTCGTGGCCACCACCCGCCCGGAAACCCTTCTGGGCGATACCGCAGTGATGGTGCACCCGGAAGACGAGCGCTATGCGCACCTGATCGGCCGGAGCGTGGTGCTGCCGCTGACCGGCCGTCGCGTGCCGGTGATCGCCGATGACTATGTCGACCGCGCGTTCGGTACCGGCGTGGTCAAGGTCACCCCGGCGCACGATTTCAACGATTACCAGGTGGGCGTGCGTCACAGCCTGCCGATGATCAACCTGTTCACCCCGGTGGCGGCGCTGAATGAAAACGCGCCCGAACGCTTCCAGGGCATGGACCGCTACGAAGCGCGCAAGGCCGTGCTGGGCGAACTGGAGGACCTGGGCATCCTGGTCGAGACCAAGGCGCACAAGCTGCAGGTGCCGCGCGGCGACCGTACCGGCCAGGTGATCGAGCCCTACCTGACCGACCAGTGGTTCGTGAAGATGGACGAGCTGGCGCGTCGTGGCCTGGAACTGGTCGAGAACGGTTCGATTTCGTTTGTCCCGCCGAACTGGATCAACACCTATCGCCACTGGATGAACAACATCCAGGACTGGTGCATCAGCCGCCAGCTGTGGTGGGGCCACCGCATTCCGGCCTGGTTCGATGCCGCCACCGGCAGCTGCTACGTCGGCCGCAGCGAAGACGAAGTGCGCGCGAAGAACAACCTGGGCAGCGACGTGGTGCTGAGCCAGGAAAGCGACGTGCTGGAAACCTGGTTCTCCTCGCAGATCTGGCCGTTCTCCACCCTGGGCTGGCCGAACGCGCAGGCCATGGCCGAGCGTGGCTTCGACCGCTACCTGCCGTCGTCGGTGCTGGTCACCGGCTTCGACATCATCTTCTTCTGGGTGGCGCGCATGATCATGGCCACCGACAACCTGACCGGGAAGATCCCGTTCAAGGACGTCTACTTCACCGGCCTGATCCGCGACGGCCAGGGCCAGAAGATGTCCAAGAGCAAGGGCAACGTGCTCGACCCGCTGGACATCATCGACGGCATCAGCATCGACGACCTGGTGGCCAAGCGCACCGGCGGCCTGATGCAGCCGAAGATGGTGGAGAAGATCGAGAAGGCCACCCGCAGGGAATTCCCGGACGGCATCGCCGCCCACGGTGCCGATGCGCTGCGCTTCACCATCGCCGCGCTGGCCACCCACGGCCGCGACATCAAGTTCGACATGAACCGCGCCGAGGGCTACAAGAACTTCTGCAACAAGCTGTGGAACGCCAGCCGCTTCACCCTGATGAACACCGAGGGTGCTGCGTTCACCGGCGTGCCGCAGCCGCGCACCGATGCCGAGCGCTGGATCCTCGCGCGCCTGGCCGCGGTGTCCGCCGAGGCGCAGGGCCACTACGCCAACTACCGCTTCGACCTGCTGTCGCAGTGCCTGTACGAGTTCGCCTGGAACGAGTTCTGCGACTGGTTCCTGGAGCTGAGCAAGCCGGCACTGAACGGTGGCGACGCCGCCGACGCCGACAGCACCCGCCACACCCTGCTGTACGTGCTGGAAGCGCTGCTGCGCCTGCTGCACCCGCTCACCCCGTTCATCACCGAACAGCTGTGGCAGCAGCTGGCCCCGCGCCTGGGCCTGGCCGAAACCACGCTGTCGCTGCGCCCGTACCCGACCGCCGACGAATTCGCCGGTGATTTCGCCCAGGCCGAGGCCGACGTGGAATGGCTGAAGGCCGTAATCAGTGCCGTGCGCCGCGTGCGCAGTGAACTGAACGTGGCCCCGTCCAAGCTGGTGCCGCTGCGCCTGCAGGCCGGCCTCGAACTGGACCGCGTGCGCATCGAACGCTTCAGCGCCCCGCTGTCGTTCCTGCTGAAGCTGGACAGCATCCAGTGGCTGGGCGAAGGCGAAAGCGCGCCGCCGGCCGCCGCCGCGATCGTGGGCGAGCTGAAGCTGCTGGTGCCACTGGAAGGCCTGGTTGATCTCGACGCCGAGCGTGCGCGCCTGGACAAGGAGATCAAGCGCGTGGAAAGCGAGAAGGAAAAGAGCGAGGCCAAGCTGGCAAAGTTCACCGACAAGGTGCCGCCTGCGGTGGTCGAGCAGGAGCGCGTGCGCCTGGTCGACTGGAACACCCAGCTGGCCGGCCTGCAGGAACAGCGCGCGAAGCTGTACGGGCTGCAGGCACACGGCCGCCGGGCTTGGCCGGGCGCTACCGTGGCGGTGATTCATCGGTAGCGCCAGGCCATGCCCGGCGTTTCAGTTTCTGCCACATGGCATCATCGGCTGATGCCGCTTTCCCTATTCCTGCTGGTCCTGGCCGCTGCTGCCCTGCATGCCAGCTGGAACGCGATCGTCAAACGCGGGCCGGACAAGTTTCTCGGCACGGTGTTGGTGACCGGCAGCGCCGCACTGCTGTCGGCGGCCGCCCTGCCCTTCCTGCCCATGCCCGCGGCGGACAGCTGGCCGTGGCTGGCGGCGTCGGTGCTGCTGCAGGTGACCTATTACGGCCTGGTCGCACGCTGCTACCAGCAGGTGGACATGAGCCTGGCCTACCCGCTGATGCGCGGTTGCGCGCCGATTTTGGTCGCATTGGCCGGCAGCCTGTTCGGCCAGTCGTTGCCGCCGGCGGCGTGGCTGGGTGTGGTCCTGGTCAGCACCGGCATCCTGTGCATGGCGCTGGGCGCACGTCGCGGCCAACTCGGTCTGCCCCTGCTGACGGCGTTGATGATCGCCACCTACACGCTGGTCGATGCACAGGGCGCACGCCAGTCGGGCAGCGCGCTGGGCTACACGCTGTGGCTGTTCCTGCTGTCAGGTATTCCACTGCCGCTATGGGCGCTGTACACCCAGCGTGGTGCGGTGCTGGCCTATGCGCGCCAGCACTGGCCGCTGGGCCTGGCCGGTGGCGTCGGCACCACCGCATCCTATGCGATGGCGCTGTGGGCAATGACCCAGGTGCCGGCGGCGATGGTGTCGGCACTGCGCGAATCGTCGATCCTGTTCGCGCTGCTGGTCTCGGTGTTCGTGCTGCGCGAACGCGTACCGCGGGTGCGCTGGCTGGCGGCGGGCTTGATCGTGGCTGGCGTGCTGGCGCTGCGGATGGCGTAAGCCACCCATCGGTATCGGTATCGGTAGCGCCGGGCCATGCCCGGCGAGCGCAGCGGCCACGCGACGCCGATTACAGCGGCGGCATCGTCTGCAGGTCGTCGCCGACCAGCTCGATCGCCATCACCAGCGCATCCTCGCGGCCGTTGGCGGCCGGGTAATAGCGCGGGCGACGGCCGATCTCGTTGAAGCCTTCGCTGTGGTACAGCGCCAGCGCCGGGGTATTGGACGGCCGCACTTCCAGGAACACGCGCTGCGCGCCGCGGTCACCGGCCAGGCGCACCAGTGCACGCATCAGCTGCCGGCCGAGGCCGTGCGACTGCTCCAGCGGATCGATGCAGATGTTGAGCACATGAGCTTCGTCGGCGGCCAGGCTCAGCACGCCGTAGCCGATCAGCAGGCCGTCGCGTTCCATGGCCAGGCCGGGGTAGCCGGCGCGCAGGCAGTCCAGGAAGATGCCGCGCGTCCAGGGGTACGGATAGCCACGCACTTCGATGGCCATCACCGCATTGAGGTCGCTTTCGCGCAGGGCGCGCATCGATACCGGGCCCGGCCGGGCGACCGCACTCACGGCGCGCCCCGCTTGCGCAGCGCGCGCAGCTTCGGCCACAGCGCGCGCTTGGCCTTCGGATCGCGGCGCAGCTGTTCCAGCGGCCAACTGTCCATCAGGGCCTGCGTGGCCGGGTCATTCGGGTTGCAGCCGGACGCACGCAGCAGCGCGATCTGCAGGCGGTCAGGCAGGCGTACCGACGGCTGCCGGGCGTTGCCGCGGAGCAGCGGCCGCGATGCGGCCGGCGCCGTATCCGGGGCCGCCACCGGGGTGGTGCGTACTGGCGGTGCCGGGCGTTCGTACGGGGCCGCCGCGCGTTCGGTCGGCGCATCGGCCCGCCGCTGCGGCTGCCGTGGCGCTTCACTGCGCACCGGTGCAACGGCGGCTTCGGCCTCGGCCACGCTCAGCTGCAGCGCCGCATCCAGCTCGGCGGCCAGCTGGCCATCGTGGAAGACGGTGTAGCCCATGGCCTGCAGCCAGGCCTGCTGGGCCGGGGACCACAACACGGGCAGTTCCTCGCTCACGCCGCCTCGGGCTTCTTGCGCAGGCGCTGCAGGGCCCACATCACCGGGCCGGACAGCGCGTAGAGGATGCCCACCACGAACAGCACGCGCGGCAGGTCGATGACCGCGATGGCGATGGCCATCGGCACCAGCGCCAGCACCAGGAACGGCACCCGGTCGGAACGGGTGCCCCTGCCGGCACCGCCCTTGAAGCTCCAGAAGCGGATGCGGCTGACCATCAGCAGGGCCGCGACCACGGTGACGGCCAGCGCGACGAAGCGCAGCTCGTTGCCATTCCAGCCGAGGCTGCCATCGGCGAAGGCCCAGACGAAGGACATCATCAGCCCGGCCGCGGCCGGGCTGGCCAGGCCGACGAACCAGCGCTTGTCGACCACCGCCACCTGGGTATTGAAGCGGGCCAGGCGCAGCGCCGCGCAGGCGGCATACAGGAAGGCCACCGCCCAGCCGAGGCGGCCGAGCAGTTCGCCGTCGTACTTCAGCTCCGACAGCGACCAGTGGTACATCACCAGCGCCGGGGCCATGCCGAAGCTGACCAGGTCGGCCAGCGAGTCGTACTGCACGCCGAACTCGCTGCTGGTGCCGGTCAGGCGCGCGACGCGACCGTCCAGGCCATCCATCACCGCTGCCACGAACACGGCGATGCTGGCATTGACGAAATCGCCATTGGCCGCCGCGATGATCGCGTAGAAGCCGGAAAACAGGCCGGCGGTGGTGAACAGGTTGGGCAGCAGGTAAATCGTGCGCGAGCGCGGCGGCGGTGTGATCGGGTCCATGGAATCCAGTTTAATCGACTTGCCAGCCGTCGGCGGCAATGCTGCAATCGGCGTTCTACGCCCATTCCGCGGAGTTTGCCATGCGTGCCTTGTCCTGCCTGGGATGCCTGCTGCTGTTGGCCAGTGCCAACGCGGTGGCCGGACCCGTCTACAAATGGAAGGACGCCAAGGGGGTGACCCAGTATTCGGAGACGCCGCCGGCCGGGGGCAAATACGAAACCCGGGAGCAGGCCCGCGGCACGCAGCCGGCCGCACCGGCTCCCGCCGCCGAGGCCACGCCGGTACCGGAGCAGTGCAGCACCGCCCGCGCCAACGTGGCCCTGCTGGACGGCAGCGGGGAGGTCATGCAGGACACCGACGGGGACGGCAAGGCCGATACCGCGCTGACGCCGGAGCAGCGCAACGCGCAGAAGGGGTTGGCCGAAGCGGCGATCAAGGCCTACTGCCCGCCTGAAGGCTGAGTGGGTTCGGCAGGGCTTGCAGCCCTGCACCTGCTTGCAAGCCAAGGCAACGGCCAGAGCCAGAGCCAGAGCGGCATTCCGTGGGATGGCGGGGCACTGTGGGTGTGCGGGGACGCCGTAAACCCATCCATGGGGGCTTGGTCGCCGCTTGCTCGTGTGCGCTGTCCTGCGCACACGGCAAGACCGGGTTGGGCGTCCTGCCCAACCCGCCCGAGGCATGCCTCGGGCCCATGCGGCTCACACCCCGCAAACCCACAGTGCCCCGCCTTCGACAGTTGGTCGGCGGCTGTTGGTGGGTGCCGACCGTTGGTCGGCACATCTGTCAGATGTCGATTTTCATAATGAGATCGGGTTCCGTGCCGACCAACGGTCGACACCCACCACCATCAGCAGCGGGCGCCAACAGGCCGCAGAAATCTGTCGAAGGCGGGGTGGGTCCGGTTGAGGGGGCGTGAGCGCCATGGATGGCGCGACCGAGGCTCCATGGATGGATTTACGGCGTCCCCTGCCACTGGACCCACCCCGCCCAGCCACAGCAACCCGGCTTTTGACGTTGCTTCGGCCGTTGCCGTTGATTGCAGCGGGTGCAGGGCTGCCAGCCCTGCCGGTACAAACCCCCGGCCGGGCTGGCAGAATAGGCGTCTCTGCCGTTATCCGAAGCCGCCGATGCGCCTCTCCCAGTTCCACCTGCACACCACCAAGGAAACCCCCAGCGACGCCGAGCTGACCAGCCACCGGTTGATGCTGCGGGCGGGCATGATCCGCAAGCTGGCATCGGGCCTGTACACCTGGTCGCCGCTGGGCCTGCGCGTGCTGCGCAAGGTCGAGCGCATCGTGCGCGAGGAAATGGACCGCGCCGGTGCCGTCGAATTCCAGATTCCGACCATCCAGCCGAAGGAACTGTGGGAGCAGACCGGCCGCTGGGAAAAGTTCGGCCCGCAGCTGCTGAAGATCAAGGACCGCAAGGAACAGACCTTCTGCTACAGCCCCACCGCCGAAGAAGCGGCCTGCGATTTCGCGCGCAGCGAGCTGTCCAGCTACAAGCAGCTGCCGGTCAATTTCTACCAGATCCAGACCAAGTTCCGCGACGAAATCCGCCCGCGTTTCGGCGTGATGCGCGCGCGCGAATTCCTGATGAAGGATGCGTATTCGTTCCACCTGCACGATGACTGCCTGGTGCGCGAATACGAAAACATGAAGGCGGCCTACAGCCGCATCTTCACCCGCTTGGGCCTCGATTTCCGCATGGTGCAGGCCGATTCCGGCGCCATCGGTGGCGATGCCTCGCAGGAATTCCACGTCATCGCCGATTCGGGCGAGGACGCGCTGGTGTTCTCCACCGGCTCGGATTATGCCGCCAACATGGAAGCCGCCGTGGCCGCCGACCCGGCACCGCGCCCGGCTGCCACCGAAGCCATGCGCAAGGTGGACACCCCCACACAGAAGACCTGCGAGGACGTCGCCGCCCTGCTCGGCCTCGACCTGACCCGCACCGTGAAGTCGGTGGCGCTGATGACCGAGGCCGGCTTCGTGTTGGCCCTGGTCCGTGGCGACCATGACGTCAACGAGATCAAGCTGGGCAAGGTCGCCGGCCTGGAAGACCAGCGCTTCGCCAGCGAGGCGGAAATCGCCGAGTACCTGGGCAGCGTGCCGGGCTTCCTCGGCCCGGTCGCCCCGGCAAAGGCCATCCGCGTGGTGGCCGACCGTGAAGTGGCAGCCATGGCCGACTTCGTCGTCGGCGCCAACGAGGCCGGTTTCCATCTGGCCGGCGTCAACTGGGGCCGCGACCTGGCCGAGCCGGAAGTGGCCGACATCCGCAACGTGCAGGCCGGTGACCGCGCCGTGGACGGCGGCGAGCTGAAGATCGCCCGCGGCATCGAGGTCGGCCACGTCTTCCAGCTGGGCCGCAAGTACGCCGCCGCGCTCGACGCCACCGTGCTGGACGAGAACGGCAAGGCCGCGGTGATGGCGATGGGCTGCTACGGCATCGGCATTTCCCGCGTGGTCGCTGCGGCGATCGAACAGAACCACGATGACGCCGGCATCATCTGGCCCGAGGCGATGGCGCCTTGGCAGGTAGTGGTGTGCGTGATCAACCCGAAGGGCGACGCCGGCGTGGCCGAAGCGGCGGCCGGCCTGCTGCAGGAACTGCGCGATGCGGGCCTGGATGCGGCGCTGGACGACCGTGGCCTGCGCCCGGGCGCCATGTTCGCCGACATGGAACTGATCGGCGTCCCGCACCGGGTCGTGGTCAGCGAACGCGGCCTGGCCGCCGGCACCTTCGAATACCGTTCGCGCCGTGCCAGCGAGGCGGAAAGCCTCGACAAGACCACCCTGCTGCAGCGACTGCAGGGCTGATCAGAGAGACCGGGGCCTGCCCCGGTCTTTTTTTGCCTGTTTTGTGCGCACCAGCAACTCCGCCGGACATAATCCGGTCAAAATAGACGCATTGGGGCCGCCCGGCCGCCATGTCGCGACTGCCGATGTTTGTGCTGGGATTAATTCGTCATTATTCTGTCCCGCGACGCCACGGACCGGCTCGTCCCTGTCCCTAATTCAGTTTCCGGAGTAATCGTTAATGAGCATCGACCTGAGCGGCCTGTCGGCACGCGAGCTGGGCGCCCTGATCCGTACCGCCAAGAAGCAGCAGACCATCGTGGCCAAGCGTCGCCCGATCACCAAGGTGCGTGCCCAGCTGAGCAAGCTGGCGAAGGCCGAGGGTTACACCATCGAGGAACTGTTCGGTGATGCCCCGGCTGCCCCGCGCGCCCGCAAGGCAACGAAGGCCACCAAGGCACCGGCGAAGACCGCCGGCCGCAAGCTGGGCAAGGTTGCCCCCAAGTACCGTAATCCGGCCAACCCGAAGGAAACCTGGACCGGCCGTGGCAAGCAGCCGCGCTGGATGGCCGAACTGACCGCCAAGGGCGGCAAGAAGCCGGAAGATTTCCTGATCAAGAAGGCGTAAGGCCGAATATCAGGTTGGAATGAAAGACGCCGGCGAAAGCCGGCGTTTTCTATTCGGTAGCGCCGGGCCATGCCCGACGAGCGCAGCGGCAGTTCTCGCCGATCCGCCGGGCATGGCCCGGCGCTATTCGATCACAGTGTCTTGCGGGCCGGCATTAGCAGGTTGCCGAACAGCAGACCGGCCACGAGCGCCATCACCACGTTGAGCACGGTGAGGAACACGCTCTGCCCTGCGCCAACGTCCTGCTGCTGCACCAGGGTCAGCACGCCGCGCAGGCTGGTGCTGCCGGGCACCATCATGATGATGCCCGGCAGGCGGATGATCGCGCCCGGGCGCCCGACCAGGCGGCCGAACAGATTACCGCCGGCGGTCAGCAGCATCGCAGACAGGAAAATACCGGCCGGTGCGCCCCAGGCGTGGCCACCGAATTTGGAAATGGCATAACCGGCCACCGAGGCCGCCATCACCCACGGATAATCGCGGCGGTTGGCCTTGAACAGCATGGCGAAGGCGAATGCCGCGGTCAGCAGCGAGCCCCATTCCACCCATGGCCCCTGCGGCCGCGTGGCACGGATCACCGGCTCCAGGCCCAGCACATCGGCCAGGGTCACCGCGATCATCGCGCCGACGCTGAGTTTCATGATGGTGGTCAGCGCACCGGCGAAACGCGCAGTGCCCGATACCCAGTGCTGGCTGGCCAGTTCATTGACCGCATTGGTCAGCGACATGCCGGGCAGCAGCACCACCAGCGAAGCAATGATGACGGTATTGAGATTGAGCGCGCCGATGAACGCGGCCACCAGCGTGGCAACCATGCCAGCCAGCAGCGCGGCCAATGCCTCGGCGGCCTCGCGGGTGGCCGGGCGGCGGTCAGTGACCATGCCCAGCATGCCGATCATCAGACCAATGACACCGGCGGTGGCGATATCCAGCCACGGTAGCTTCCACATGCCGGCCACGCCGGCCGCGCCCAGGCTGAAGGACAGGATGGTGCGCAGCTTGCCGCGCCGGCCGGGATCCTTGTCCAGCTGGCGCAGGGCGGTATGGCCCTGGGCGATGCTCATGCGGCCGTTGGACACTTCCTCGGCGATGCGGTCGGCCACGCTCAGTTTGTGCAGGTCGTTCTCGCCCGGTGCCAGGCGGATCACCCGGGTGATGTCACTGGAACCGATGGCCTGCGCCGGATCGCTGAAGCTGAGGATGATGCCGGTGGGGTTGGACCACGGCTCACAGTCGAGATCGAGCTGGCGCGCCAGGGCCACCACGGCCGTTTCCAGGCGCTGTGCGGTGGTGCCGTAGCTGTGCAGGCGCCCGGCGATCTCGGAAACGAATGCCACGCGCTGTGCGTAGGTGGCCTGGGGCGTAGGGATCGTGTGAGCGTCTGCAGACATGCGCCGTAGTATTACCTACACGGGGCCCGGCAGGAGAAATTCATCCCGGTTCGACGCGGCGCGCAGGACGAAACGGTTATGCTGCGAACCGAATGGCCCCCATGACCCCGAACCACGCCCCCCGGCTTGAACAGGACGCCCACGATCCCGGGCTGATCCGCCTGTCCGGGCACTGGACCCTGAAGACCGCGCTGGACGCGGCCGAGGTGCTGCGTGACATTCCCGACACGTTGACCGGCATCGATGCCACCGGCATCGAACAGCTGGACTCGGCCGGCGTGCTGCAGGTGCTGCGCGTGGCCCATCGTGCCGACCTCGGCGAACAGGCACTGCAGTTCCGCCCGGACCACCAGGCGCTGGTGTGCACCATCGAGGAAGTGGCCGACGACCGCCCCAAGCCCAAGCGCGATTTCGGCGTGCTGGCCGCGCTCGAACGCCTCGGCGTCAGCGTCCATGCCACCGGCCACAACATCAAGGCGCTGTGCAGCTTCCTCGGCGAGAACCTGGTGAAGGCCGCGCGGCTGGTGAAGGAACCGCGGCGCTTCCGCCTGACCGCCACCGTACACCAGATGGAACAGGTGGGCCTGGATGCAGTGCCGCTGGTGGCGCTGCTGTCCTACCTGGTCGGCGCGGTCATCGCCTTTCTCGGCTCGACCATCCTGCGCGACTTCGGTGCGGAGATCTACGTGGTCGAACTGGTCAACATCGCCTTCCTGCGCGAGTTCGCCGTGCTGCTCACCGCCATCGTGCTGGCCGGCCGCACCGCCAGTGCGTTCACCGCGCAGATCGGTGCGATGAAGGCGCGCGAGGAGATCGATGCGATGCGCACGCTCGGCCTGGACCCGGTCGACCTGCTGGTGCTGCCACGCCTGCTCGCCCTGCTGGTGACCCTGCCGCTGCTGACCTTCATCGCGATGATCGCCGGCCTGGCCGGCGGCATCACCGTCGGCGCGTTCGACCTGGACATCCCGCCGCAGATGTACATCGCGCGCATGCACGAAACCATGGAAGTGCGTCACCTGCTGGTGGGCCTGTCCAAGGCGCCGGTGTTCGCGCTGGTGATCGGCCTGATCGGCTGCCTGGAGGGGCTGAAGGTGGAAGGCACCGCGCAGTCGGTGGGCGAGCGCACCACCTCCAGCGTAGTGCAGGCCATCTCGCTGGTGATCATCCTCGATGCGTTCGCCGCGTTGTGGTTCATGAAGATGGGCTGGTGACATGAGCACACACGACACCCCCACCGACACCGCCATGCAGGATACCCAGGGCCAGGACCTGGCCATCCGCGTGCGCGGGCTGGTCAACCGCTTCGGCAGCCAGACCGTGCACGAGGGCCTGGACCTGGACGTGCGCCGCGGTGAGATCCTCGGCGTGGTTGGCGGGTCGGGCACCGGCAAATCTGTGCTGATGCGCTCGATCCTCGGCCTGCGCGTACCCGACGAAGGACAGATCGAAGTGCTCGGCCGCGACGCGCGCGCCGACGATGCCGAAAGCCGCCTGCACATCGAGCGCAATACCGGCGTGCTGTTCCAGGATGGCGCGCTGTTCTCCTCGCTGACCGTTGGCGAGAACGTGCAGGTGCCGCTGAAGGAACACCATCGCGAGCTGCCCGAGCGCTGGCACTACGAACTGGCCCTGCTGAAGGTGAAGCTGGCCGGCCTGCCCGCGGATGCGATCAACAAGCTGCCTTCGCAGCTGTCCGGCGGCATGCGCAAGCGCGCCGGCCTGGCCCGTGCGCTGGCGCTGGACCCGCCGCTGCTGTTTCTGGACGAACCCACCGCCGGCCTGGACCCGATCGGCGCGGCCGCCTTCGACCGCCTGATCAAGACGCTGCAGGAGGCATTGGGGCTGACTGTGTTCCTGATCACCCACGATCTGGACACGCTCTATGCCATCTGCGACCGGGTGGCGGTGATCGCCGACCGCAAGGTGGTGGCCAACGCGCCGCTGTCCGAACTCGAGCAACTGGACCATCCATGGATCCAGGAATACTTCCACGGACCCCGTGCGCGTGCCGCACGCGGCGAACAGATCAAGAGTGCCTGAGCCATGGAAACCAAAGCCAACTACGTGCTGATCGGCGCGTTCACCCTGATCACCGGCCTGGCCCTGCTGGCCTTCGGCCTGTGGGCGGCCAAGTACTCCTCCGACCGCACCTGGCAGGAATACCGCGTGGTGTTCCGCGAGGCGGTCACCGGCCTGTCGGTCGGCAGCCCGGTGCAGTACAACGGCATCGCGGTGGGTTCGATCACCGAACTGAACCTGGTGCCCGATGACCCACGCCAGGTGGTCGCGCGCATCCGCCTGAACTCCAACACCCCGGTCAAGACCGATACCCGCGCCAAGCTGGCCATCACCAGCCTGACCGGTCCGTCGATCATCCAGCTCAGCGGCGGCACGCCGCAGGCACCGACGCTGACCACCGTCAACAAGGATCCGGCGCCGATCATCCCGACCACGCCGTCGGCCCTGCAGAACATCACCGACGTGGCCAACCGCATCGTCGAGCGCATGGACCAGGTCCTCAGCGACCGCAACGTGGCCTCGATCAATGCCACTCTGGCCAACCTGGAAACCATCAGCGGCGGCCTGGCCGACCGCGACCAGGGCACCCAGGCGCTGCTGCTCAGCGCGCGCGATGCCGCACGCAGCCTGGACACCACGCTGAAGACCACCAACGGCACCATCGAGCGCCTCGACAAGAACCTGGTGCAGCAGCTGCCGGGCATCATCGACAAGCTCGACGCCACCCTGGGCAAGCTCGATTCGGCGGCCGGCAATGCCGATTCGATCCTCGGCGAGAACCGCGCGGCCATCAACAGCTTCGCCAACGATGGCCTCGGCCAGCTGGGCCCGACCCTGAATGAACTGCGTGGCCTGATCCGCGACCTGCGCCGGGTCAGCGACCGCCTCGAGAACAATCCCGCGCGCTACCTGCTGGGCCGCGACGCACCGAAGGAGTTCGAACCCAAATGAGCCCGATGATCCTTCCGCGCCTGCTGCTGGCCGCCTCGGCCGTCACCCTGCTGGGTGGCTGCTCGATCCTTGGCAGTGGCGACAAGAGCCCGGTCACCCTGTACTCGCCCGCCGTGCAGGTGAAGGTGGACCCGAGCTGGCCGCAGGCCGACTGGCAGCTGGTGGTGTCCAAGCCCAGCGCCGCGCGCATGGTCGACAGCCCGCGCATCAACGTGCGGCCGACGCCGTCCGAGCTGGAGATCTACAAGGGTGCCAGCTGGGCGCAGCCGGCCACCGACATCATCGAGGACACCCTGCTGCGCGGCTTCGAGGATTCCGGCCGCCTGCGCGGCGTGGCCCGCACCGCCGCCGGCATCCGTGCCGACTACAAGCTGGCCACTGATATCCGCCGCTTCGAATCGGATTACCAGGGCCAGGCCACGCCGACGGTGGTGATCGAAGTGAACGCCAAACTGATCCACACCACCGACCAGCGCGTGGTGGCCGACCGCACCTTCCGCCAGGCACAGCCGGTGGGCAGCACCGACGTGCCGGCCGTGGCCGCCGCCTTCGAGCGTGGCCTGCAGCAGCTGGCGCAGGACGTGGTGGGCTGGACGCTGGTGAACGGACAGAACGACACGGCCGCACTGAAGCGCTGAGCCGTATCCGCTGCGCTCGCCGGGCCTGGCCCGGCGCTACCCCTTGTTCAATCCAGATAGCGACGGGCCATGCCCGACGGAACGCCCTCAGCGGGGCTGGATCCAGCGGAACGTCAGGTTGATGCGCTCGCCCTGCGCCCGTGCCATCTTCGGCAGCGCGTGCTGGTAGAAGCGCTGGGTGCTGCCGCCCATCAGCAGCAGGTCGCCGTGGCCGAGCAGGAATTCGGCCTTGCGCGCGGGATCGTCGCGCCGTCGCAGCAGGAAGCGGCGCGCCGAGCCCAGGCTGAGCGAGGCGATGAGCGGCGACGGCCCCAGCTCCGGTTCGTCATCGCTGTGCCAGCCCATGTAATCGCCGCCGTTGCGGTAGCGGTTGACCAGCACGCTGTTGAACGCACCAATGCCCTGCGCCTGCAGGCGCTCGCGCAGGGCCTGCAGCCGCGGCGGCCACGGCAGCGGCACGAACTCAGCACCGGAATAGCGATAGCGCGCCTGCGGATCACCGATCCAGCAGCTCAGCCGGGGCGAATCCACCCAGTTGCCGAACATGCGGATGCGGTGCACCTCCCACGGCAGTTCCGCCTGCAGGGCAGGCAGCAGCGCATCGGCGGCGGCGGTGGGCAGCCAGCCCGGCAGGTGCTGGACGTCGGCATCGGGCAGGTCGTAGGGAAACAGCATCGCGCCACGCTAGCACGGCAGCCGCCGCGATCCGGTTTGCCGTGATGGCCGCCAGCGTCGAAAATGCGTCCATGACCCTTTCCACGACGACCATGCCCGCCCTCGCCCGTCCTTCCCGGGGCGTGCTGCGATGAGCGGCAGCCTGCGCCAGGCCCTGTTCCCGCTGCTGCGTGCGGCCTTCCGGCTGCTGCCCCTGTCCGAGGGGCAGCGCGACCGGCTGCGGACCCGCCTGCTGGCCCGTCATGGTGACTGGGTGCCGCCGCCGCCCAAGGGTCAGCAAGATACCGCCGGCCCCCGTTCGGGCGCGCAGCTGCGCTGGCGTGCCGACGAGGCCGCGATCGGCCACCGCAGCTATCGGCAGGACGCCCTGCCCACCCCGCTGCCGGCCACCCTTGTCGCTTTCTACCTGCCGCAGTTCCACACCTTCGCCGAGAATGACGCGTGGTGGGGCAAAGGCTTCACCGAGTGGCGCAACGTCACCCGCGCCTTGCCGCAGTTCGAAGGCCACATCCAACCGCGCCTGCCTGCCGATCTCGGCTTCTACGACCTGCGCAACCCGCAGGTGATGCGCGACCAGGCGAAGCTCGCCGCCGAACATGGCATCGGCGCGTTCTGCTTCTACTACTACTGGTTCAGTGGCCGCACCCTGATGGAGGACCCGCTGCAGCAGTGGCTGGCCGATGACAGCATCGATCTGCCGTTCTGCCTGTGCTGGGCCAACGAAAACTGGGCGCGGCGCTGGGATGGCCGCGACGAGGACATCCTGATCGGCCAGCAGCACAGCGCCGAGGATGACCTGGCCTTCATCGCCCACATCGCACCGTACCTGCGTGACCGGCGCGCACTGAAGGTCGCTGGCAGGCCGATGCTGCTGGTCTACCGCCCGCACCTGCTGCCCGATGCACGGGCGACCGCGGAGCGCTGGCGCCGCTGGTGCCGTGACCACGGTGTCGGCGAGATCCATCTGGCGTACGTCCAGGGCTTCGAACGGCCCGATCCGCGCGACATCGGCTTTGATGCCGCCGTCGAATTCCCGCCGAACATGAGCAATCCTGCCTCGCTGTCGGCGCAGCAGTGGCTGCTCAATCCCGGATTCAACGGCGACGTGCGCGACTGGCGCGAACTGGCTGCCGAAATCGGCGCGCGGCCGCTGCCGGACTACCCGCTCTATCCCGGCGTCAATCCCGGCTGGGACAACGAAGCACGACGCTCCGGCCGTGGCCGGGTGTACCTGCACGCCTCACCGCGCGGCTATCGCGACTGGCTGCGCCGGACGGTGCACGAGCGCCTGGCGTCGGCGCCGCAGGACCAGCGCCTGGTCTTCATCAATGCGTGGAACGAGTGGGCCGAAGGCGCCGTGCTGGAACCGGATGCACGGCTGGGCCATGCCTGGCTGCAGGCCACCCGCCAAGCACTCTCGCCGGCGCCACCGGCCGTTGCCATGCGCCGCCCCTGCGTCGTCATCCATGCCTGGTACCCGGACGTGTTCGCGGAGCTGCTGGAGAGCATACGGGCAACCGGTATCGACTGGCGAATCGTCGTAACCACGACCACCGCGCGCGAGGAGGAGATGAGTCAGATCCTCGCCGCCAGCGGCCTGGCCGGCGAGATCCACGCGTTTGCCAACCATGGCCGCGACATCCTGCCCTTCCTGCATATGGCCGAGAGGCTGCTGGAGGAAGGCGAAGACATCGTGCTGAAGCTGCACACCAAGCGCTCCACCCACCGCGCTGATGGCGAGCAATGGCGCAATGAACTGATCGACCGCCTGGTGGCGCCCGAGCGCGCCGCCCGCATCGTCCAAGCCTTCCGCGAACAGCCGGGCCTGGGCCTGGTGCCCCCCGAGGGCCACGTGCAGCGCCTGGACTACTTCTGGGGTGCCAACGAACGCAATGTGCAGGGGCTCCTGAGCCGCTTCGGTGTACCGCAGGCGGACACCGGCACCGATACCTTCATCGCCGGCAGCATGTTCTGGGTCCGCTTGGGTGCGCTGCGGCCGATGCTGGACACCCATCTGCAACCGTCGCTGTTCGATACCGAAGCCGGGCAGGTGGATGGCACGCTGGCGCATGCCATCGAGCGCACATTCACGCTGGTCGCGCGCCATGCCGGTTTCCACCAGCAGGATGCTGCCGCCCTGCTCGGGCTTCCACCGTCGCAGGATACCCCTTACGAGTACGCCCGGCGCGGCTGAGTGCAGGAGGCCAGTCGGCCTCCTGCGGTCCCCTCGATCAGGCCTGCCGGAACGGCACGCCGGTCTTGTCCTTCAGCTCGTCATCGGCCACGCCCGGCGCCGCTTCCACCAGCACCAGGCCGTCGTCGGTCACGTCGAACACGGCAAGGTCGGTGATGATGCGGTCGACCACGCCGACGCCGGTCAGCGGCAGCGAGCATTCGGCCAGGATCTTGTGCTCGCCGTTCTTCGCGGTGTGCTCCATCAGCACCACCACGCGCTGCACGCCGGCCACCAGGTCCATCGCGCCGCCCATGCCCTTGACCATCTTGCCGGGCACCATCCAGTTGGCCAGGTCGCCCTTGTCGGTCACCTGCATGGCGCCGAGGATGGCCAGATTGACGTGGCCGCCGCGGATCATCGCGAAGCTGTCATGGCTGCCGAAATAGCTGGCACCGGCACGCGCGGTGACGGTCTGCTTGCCGGCGTTGATCAGGTCGGCGTCCACTTCGGCGTCGGTCGGGAACGGGCCGATGCCGAGCAGGCCGTTCTCGGACTGCAGCCACACGTCCACGCCTTGGGGAATGTGGTTGGCCACCAGCGTCGGCAGGCCGATGCCGAGGTTCACGTAGGCGCCATCGGTCAGTTCACGGGCGGCACGTGCCGCCATCTCGTCACGGGTCCACGCCATGTCAGTTGCCCTCCGCGCGGATGGTGCGCTGTTCGATGCGTTTCTCGGGATGCGCGTTGTGCACGATGCGGTGCACGTAGATGCCCGGCAGGTGCACCTGGTCCGGGTCGATGGCGCCCACCGGCACCACCTCTTCCACTTCCACGATGCAGACCTTGCCGGCCATCGCGCAGGCCGGGTTGAAGTTGCGCGCGGTCTTGCGGAACACCAGGTTGCCGGCTTCGTCGGCCTTCCAGGCCTTGACCAGGGCGACGTCGGCACGCAGCGCGGTTTCCATCACGTAGTGCTTGCCGTCGAACTCGCGGGTTTCCTTGCCTTCGGCCACCACCGTGCCGTAGCCGGTGGCAGTGAAGAAGGCCGGGATGCCCGCACCACCGGCACGCAGGCGCTCGGCCAGGGTGCCCTGCGGATTGAACTCCAGTTCCAGCTCACCGGCCAGGAACTGCCGTTCGAATTCCTTGTTCTCGCCCACGTAGGACGAAATCATCTTCTTGATCTGTCGCGTTTCCAGCAGCTGGCCGAGGCCGAAGCCATCGACGCCGGCATTGTTGGAGATCACGGTCAGGCCCTTGGCGCCGCTGTCGCGCAGCGCGGCGATCAGCGCCTCGGGAATGCCGCACAGGCCGAAGCCGCCCACGGCCAGGGTCTGGCCATCGGCGATGACGCCCTGCAGGGCCTCCGCCGCCGAAGCGAAGCGCTTGCTGCGCTTGCCGCCGGTCGTTGCCGGGTTGTTCATCTACGCCCTCACCTCGTTGATGTAATCGCACCATTCTAGGCCAGCATGCCGGCCGGTCACGTGGCGTTGCGGCATGGAAACGATTCCCACACGGGGCTGGCATTACACTACTGGACTGAACTCACCAAGGACTCGCTAGATGCCCCTGCCCGCCTTCAAGGCCTATGACATCCGCGGCCGCGTGCCGGAAGATTTGAACGAAGACCTGGCCCGCCGCATCGGCGTGGCCCTGGCCGATCAGCTCGCGCCGGGCCCGGTAGTACTGGGACACGACGTCCGCCTGACCAGCCCTGCCCTGCAGGACGCGCTCGCCGCCGGCCTGCGTGGCGTGGGCCGCGAAGTGATCGACATTGGCCTGTGCGGCACCGAAGAGGTCTACTTCCAGACCGACCACCTGGGCGCCGCCGGTGGCGTGATGGTGACCGCCAGCCACAACCCGATGGACTACAACGGGATGAAGCTGGTCAAGGAAAACGCGCGGCCGATCAGCTCCGATACCGGCCTGTTCGCGATCTCCGACGCCGTGGCCGCCGATACGGGCACGCCGCAGCCGCCGAGCGCGGCGCAGACCGCCCGCCACGACAAGCGCGCCTACATCGACCACCTGCTGAGCTACGTCGATGCCAGCAAGCTCAAGCCGCTGAAGCTGGTGGTCAACGCCGGCAACGGTGGCGCCGGTGCCATCGTCGACCTGCTCGCACCGCACCTGCCGCTGGAATTCATCCGCATCTGCCATGAACCCGATGGCAACTTCCCCAACGGCATCCCCAACCCGCTGCTGCCGGAAAACCGCGCCGCCACCGCCGAGGCCGTGCGCGAACACGGTGCCGACTTCGGCATCGCCTGGGACGGCGATTTTGATCGCTGCTTCTTCTTCGACCACACCGGCCGCTTCATCGAAGGCTACTATCTGGTCGGCCTGCTGGCCAAGGCCATCCTCGCCCGCCAGCCGGGCGGCAAGGTCGTGCACGACCCGCGCCTGGTCTGGAACACCGTCGAAATGGTCGAAGCGGCCGGCGGCGTGCCGGTGCTGTGCAAGAGCGGCCACGCCTTCATCAAGGAAAAGATGCGCGCCGAGGATGCGGTGTACGGCGGCGAGATGAGCGCCCACCACTACTTCCGCGAATTCGCCTACGCCGACTCCGGCATGATCCCGTGGCTGCTGATCGCGCAGCTGGTGTCCGAGAGCGGCCGCTCGCTGGCCGACTGGGTGGAGGACCGCATGGCGGCGTTCCCCTGCAGCGGCGAGATCAACTTCAAGGTGGCTGACGCCAAGGCGGCCGTTGCCCGCGTGATGGCACACTTCGCCGCGCAGTCGCCGGCGCTTGACCATACCGATGGCATCAGCGCCGATTTCGGCGACTGGCGCTTCAACCTGCGCAGCTCCAACACCGAACCGCTGCTTCGCCTGAATGTGGAAGCCCGCGGTGATGCCGCGCTGCTGCAGGCACGCACCGACGAGCTCTCCCGCCTTATCCAGCAGTAATCAAGGAAGATCATGAGCAACATCCAGCCTGTCATCCTGTCCGGTGGCTCCGGCACCCGCCTGTGGCCGCTGTCGCGCGAGGCCTATCCGAAGCAGTTCCTGCCGTTGGCCGGCCAGCTGACCATGCTGCAGGCCACATGGCAGCGGGTAGCCCCCATCGCCAGCCGCGGGCCGCTGGTGATCGCCAACGAGGAACACCGCTTCGTCGCCGCCGAACAGCTGCAGCAGGTCGGCGCGGCGCCTGCCGCGATCATCCTCGAGCCAGTTGGCCGCAACACCGCGCCGGCGATCGCGGTAGCTGCCCTGGAAGCCACCCGTGACGGCGCCGATGCGCTGCTGCTGGTGCTGCCCTCGGACCACGTGATCACTGATGAAGCAGCATTCCGCAGCGCGGTGCAGGCGGCTGCCAGCGCGGCCGAAGCCGGCAAGTTGGTGACCTTCGGCATCGTGCCCACGGGCCCGGAAACCGGCTACGGCTACATCAAGGCGGCCAATGGCCAGGGTCTTCGCGCCGTCGAGCGTTTCGTCGAGAAACCCGACCTGGAAACCGCCAGCGGCTACGTGGCCAGCGGCCAGTACTACTGGAACAGCGGCATGTTCCTGTTCAAGGCGTCGCGCTACCTGCAGGAGCTGGAACGCTTGCAGCCGGCGATGCTGGCCGGCAGCCGCACGGCGTGGCAGCAGTCGCGCCGCGATGCCGATTTCACCCGTCTGGACAAGGACGCGTTCGCCGCGGTGCCGTCCGATTCCATCGACTACGCAGTGATGGAAAAGACCGCCGACGCGGTGGTGATTCCGCTCGACGCAGGCTGGAACGATGTCGGCTCGTGGACGGCGTTGCGCGATGTCTCGCAGCAGGATGGCGACGGCAATGCCCACCAGGGCGATGTGATCGCCATCGACTGCCGCAACACCTACGCCTACGGCCAGCGCCTGGTAGCGATGGTCGGCCTGGACGACGTGATCGTGGTGGAGACCGACGACGCGGTGCTGGTCGGCAAGGCCGACCGCATGCAGGAGGTCAAGACGGTGGTGGCGCAGCTGAAGGCCGATGGCCGCAGCGAAGCCAGCTGGCACCGTAAGGTGTACCGCCCGTGGGGCGCCTACGATTCGATCGACAACGGCGAGCGTTTCCAGGTCAAGCGCATCACGGTCAAGCCGGGTGGCACGCTGAGCCTGCAGATGCACCACCATCGCGCCGAACACTGGATCGTGGTCAGCGGCACTGCCGAGGTGACCCGCGGCGACGAAGTGATCCTGCTGAGCGAGAACCAGAGCACCTACATCCCGCTGGGCGTTACCCATCGCCTGCGCAATCCGGGCAAGCTGCCGCTGGAGCTGATCGAAGTGCAGTCCGGCAGTTACCTGGGCGAGGATGACATCGTGCGCTTCGAGGACACCTACGGGCGCAGTTGATCAGGCGCCATCGGGCTTAACGGTAGCGCCGGCCCATGGCCGGCGGGCGCAGCGGCTTGCAGGCACCCGCCGGGCATGGCCCGGCGCTACCGCTATCAGGCGATTTCAGCCATGACCCGCTTCAGGCCGTCCTGCCAGGACGGCAGCACGATGCCGAAGTCCTGCTGCAGCCTGCGGTTGTCCAGCACCGACCACGCCGGACGCTTGGCCGGGGTCGGGTACGCGGAACTGGGAATCGCCTCGATGGCCGGCACCTTCGCCAGCACGCCCGTGGCCAGCGCCTCGGCGAAAATCGCTTCGGCAAACCCATGCCAGCTGGTCTGGCCGCTGGCGGTCAGGTGCCAGGTACCCGACAGCTGGGCCGGGTGCTGCAGCGCCTGTGCGGTGACATCGGCGATCAGCGCGGCCGGGGTCGGCGTGCCGATCTGGTCAGCCACCACCCGCAGCTGATCACGCTCGGCGCCGACCCGCAGCATCGTGCGCAGGAAATTTGCGCCGTGCGAGGCGTACACCCACGCCGTGCGGAAGATCAGGTGGCGGCCACCGGCGGCGCGCACGGCGTCTTCGCCATCCCGCTTGCTGGTGCCATAGACGCCCAGCGGTGCGGTCGCTTCGTCTTCGCGGTAGGGAGCGCTGCCCTGGCCATCGAACACGTAGTCGGTGGAGTAATGCACGAACGGCACGCCGTGGGCTGCACACCAGCGCGCGATCACGCCCGGCGCCTGCGCGTTGGCCGCGAACGCGGCCTCCACGTCCTGCTCGGCACGGTCGACTGCCGTGTAGGCGGCGGCATTGACCACGACCGACGGCTGCAGGCGGTCCAGCAGCGCCGGCAGGCTGTCGGGCTGGCCGAAATCGGCTACCTCGCACGCACTGCCATCGGGCAGCTGGCCGCTGCGCGTGGTCGCCAGCACCGGCCCCAACGGGGCCAGTGCGCGCAGCAATTCCTGCCCGACCTGCCCGTTACCACCAAAGACCAGCAAGGTCATGCGCTGTAGACCGGCAGACGGTCCTCGGCGATGTCCTTCAGGAAGGGCGCGCTCTCATCCTTGGCCGACAGGGTCGGTGCGCTCACCGGCCAGTCCACCGCGATGTCGGCATCGTTCCAGCGCACGCCGGCATCGAAGTCCTTCAGGTAGACCTCGGTGCACAGATAGCTGAACACTGCACGCTCGGACAGCACGGCAAAGCCATGGGCGAAGCCCTCTGGAATCCAGAACTGCTTCTTGTTCTCCGCGCTCAGCACCACTGCTTCCCACTGGCCGAAGGTCGGCGAGCCGCGACGGATGTCGACGGCTACGTCATAGACCTCGCCTTCCAGCACGCTGACCAGCTTGCCCTGCGGGCGCGGCCACTGGTAATGCAGGCCGCGCAGCACGCCCTGCGCCGAGGTCGAGACGTTGCTCTGCACGAACCGGTCCGGCAGACCCAGCGCAGCGAAGCGCTCGGCATTCCAGGTTTCAAAGAAATAACCACGGGCATCACCGAACACCGCCGGCTCGATCACCACGCAGCCGGGCAGCTTGGTTTCAATCACTTTCACGGAACGACTCCACGCAGGGCGAGCTTGTGCAGGTACTGGCCGTAGCCATTCTTGATCAGCGGGGCGGCCAGCGCCTCCAGCTGCTCGGCATTGATCCAACCCTGGCCGAAGGCGATTTCCTCCGGGCAACAGACCTGCAGGCCCTGACGGGTCTGGATGGTCTCGATGAAGTTGGAGGCTTCCAGCAGGGACTGGTGGGTGCCGGTATCGAGCCAGGCATAACCGCGGCCCAGCGCTTCCAGGTGCAGCTTGCCCTCGGCCAGGTAGCGCTTGTTGAGATCGGTGATCTCCAGCTCGCCACGCGGCGACGGCTTCAGTTCGGCAGCATGGGCGCTGGCGTTGCCGTCGTAGAAGTACAGGCCAGTGACGGCGTAGTTGGAACGCGGGTTCTCCGGCTTTTCCACCAGGTCCACCACCTTGCCGCTCGTGTCGAACTCGGCCACGCCGTAGCGCTCCGGATCATTCACCCAGTAGCCGAACACGGTAGAGCCGTCCACGCGCTCGTCGGCGCGCTTGAGCACCTCGCGCAGGCCGTGGCCGTGGAAGATGTTGTCACCCAGCACCAGGCAGCTCGGCTTGCCGGCCACGAAGTCGCGGCCGATCAGATAGGCCTGCGCCAAGCCGTCGGGGCTGGGCTGCACGGCGTACTGGATGTCCATGCCCCACTGCGAACCGTCGCCCAGCAGCTGCTGGAACAACGCCTGTTCGTGCGGGGTGTTGATGATCAGCACTTCACGGATGCCCGCCAGCATCAGCACGCTGAGCGGGTAGTAGATCATCGGCTTGTCGTACACCGGCAGCAGCTGCTTGCTGACGCCCTTGGTGATCGGATACAGCCGGGTGCCGGAGCCGCCGGCCAGGATGATGCCTTTACGCTGCGTCATGTTCTCTCCGGGTTTCAGGCGCTGGTGCCGATGCGCTGCAGGCGGTAGCTGCCGTCGAGCACGCCGTTGACCCATTCCTGGTTGTCCAGATACCAGTCAACGGTGAAGGCGATGCCCTGCTCGAAGGTGTAGGCCGGTTCCCAGCCCAGGTCGTTCTTCAGCTTCGAGGCATCGATCGCGTAGCGGCGGTCATGGCCGGGGCGGTCAGCCACGTAGGTGATCTGGCTGCTGCGCGGCTGACCATCCTCACGCGGGCGGCGCGCATCGAGCAGCGCGCAGATCGCCTGCACGACTTCGATGTTCTGCTTTTCCGAGTTGCCGCCGACGTTGTAGGTCTCGCCCACCTGGCCCTTGGCCAGCACGGTACGGATCGCTTCGCAATGGTCGGTGACGAACAGCCAGTCACGCACCTGCTTGCCGTCGCCGTATACCGGCAGCGGTTCGCCGGCCAGCGCCTTGGCGATCACCAGCGGAATGAGCTTTTCGGGGAAGTGGTACGGGCCGTAGTTGTTGGAGCAGTTGGTGGTGAGCACCGGCAGCCCGTAGGTGTGGTGGAACGCGCGCACCAGGTGGTCCGACGCGGCCTTGGACGCCGAGTACGGCGAATTGGGCGCATACGGGGTGGTCTCGCTGAACTTGCCGGTCTCGCCCAGGGTGCCGTACACCTCGTCGGTGGATACGTGCAGGAAGCGGAAGGCCGCGCCCTGCTCGGCCGGCAGGCCCTTCCAATGGTCGCGCACCGCTTCCAGCAGGCCCAGGGTGCCGACCACATTGGTCTGGATGAAGGCACCCGGACCGTCAATGGAGCGGTCGACATGGCTTTCGGCGGCGAAATTCAGCACCGCGTCGGGCTGGTGTTCGGCCAGCAGGCGGGCCACCAGGGCGCTGTCGCCGATGTCACCCTGCACGAACACGTGGTTCGGGTTGCCGTCCAGGCTGGACAGGGTCTTCAGGTTGCCGGCATAGGTCAGCGCGTCGAGATTGACGACCTTGACGCCGCGGGCGACGGCTTCGAGAACGAAGTTACCGCCAATGAAACCGGCGCCGCCGGTGACAAGCCAAGTGGACACTGCCTGTGCTCCTGAAAGTAATTCGAGGGACCGGGACCCTCGTGGTCCCGGCAAATCAACGCGAAAGCATACAACGGGCATCCTTCAACGCGTTATCACGGAGGTGAACTGGCACCGACCGGACTGCTGCGTTGCAGCACACAGGCTTTCACCATACGCATTCGCATGGTCACCCCAAGCCAGCTAGAATCGGGGTCCCACCCCCGAACCGGTTGCTGTGCGAGGACCGGACGTTTCCCGTTACTGTGATCCGGCCAGCGGCCGGCACTACAAGGATCGAGTACCAGATGAAAATCCTCGTCGCGTACAAGCGCGTGGTGGACTACAACGTCCGCATTCAGGTCAAGCCGGACGGTTCCGGCGTGGTCACCGACGGCGTCAAGCTGTCGCCCAATCCCTTCGATGAAATCGCGCTGGAAGAAGCCCTGCGCCTGCGCGACAAGGGCATCGCCTCCGAAGTCGTGGTCGCCACCATCGCCCCGGCCGACGCTCAGGCACACCTGCGCAATGGCTTGGCCATGGGTGCAAACCGTGCCATCCACGTCGTCACTGACCAGGCCATCCAGCCGCTGACCGCGGCCCGCACCCTGCTCAAGCTGGTCGAGAAGGAACGGCCGGACCTGGTGATCCTCGGCAAGCAGGCCATCGACGACGATGCCAACCAGACCGGCCAGATGCTGGCCACGCTGTGGGGCCGCCCGCAAGCGACCTTCGCCAGCAAGCTGGACGTTGCCGACGGCAAGGCCACGGTCACCCGCGAAGTCGACGCCGGCCTGGAAACGCTGGAAGTGGACCTGCCGGCCGTGGTCACCACCGACCTGCGCCTGAACGAACCGCGCTTCATCAAGCTGCCGGACATCATGAAGGCCAAGGCCAAGCCGCTGGAGAGCCTGCAGCTGGCCGACCTCGGCGTTGAAGCCGCCGATACCTTCAAGACCACCCAGTACGCCGCGCCGTCCAAGCGCAGCAAGGGTGTGATGGTCAAGGACGCAGCCGAACTGGTTGCCGCACTCAAGCAGAAGGGGCTGCTGTAATGAGCAAGATTCTCGTCATCGCCGAGCACCACGACGGCAAGCTCAACGCCGCCACCGCCAAGACCGTCAGCGCCGCCGCCGCCATCAGCGGTGCCAGCATCGACGTGCTGGTGCTGGCCGCCGACCCGGCCGCCGTGGCCGCTGAAGCCGCGAAGATCGCCGGCGTCGCCAAGGTCCTGACCGTGGCCAACGCCGCCAACGCGCAGGCCATCGCCCAGGTGCTGGCCCCGCAGATCGCGCAGCTGGCCAAGGGTTACACCCACGTCTTCGGCCCATCGACCACCTTCGGCAAGGACCTGATGCCCTGCGTGGCCGCCCTGCTGGGCGTCAACCAGGTGTCCGACCTCATGGCCGTGGAAGGCAGCCACACCTTCAAACGCCCGATCTACGCCGGCAACGCCATCATCACCGTCGAAGCGCCGGCCGACCAGATCGTGGTCGCCACTGTGCGCGCCGCGTCGTGGCCGGAAGCGGCCCAGGGTGGCAGCGCCGCCGTTGAAGCCGCCAGCGTCGATGCGGCCCTGCCGGCGCACACCCGCTTCGTCGGCTTGGCCGCCGGTGCCAGCGACCGCCCGGACCTGCAGAGCGCCAAGCGCGTGGTCTCCGGTGGCCGTGGCGTAGGTTCGGAAGAGAACTTCAAGGTCATCTTCCAGCTGGCCGACAAGCTTGGTGCCGCCGTCGGTGCCTCGCGCGCCGCAGTTGATGCCGGCTACGTGCCCAGCGACCTGCAGGTCGGCCAGACCGGCAAGATCATCGCGCCGGAACTGTACGTGGCCGTCGGCATCAGCGGTGCCATCCAGCACCTGACCGGCATCAAGGACGCCGGCACGATCGTGGCCATCAACAAGGACGCGGATTCGCCGATCTTCGAGATTGCTGATATCGGGCTGGTGGGGGATCTGTTTGCGATCCTGCCGGAGCTGGAAAAGGCGCTTTGACACCTTTGCCGATCGCCGTATGGGGGCGCCGTCCGCGTCGCTCCCCGTCACCCGGATGATTGCGACTGCATGATGCCGCGCTTCGTTCGCTTCCTGCTGTCCGGCGGCTCGGCCGCTGCGGCCGAATACCTCGTGTTCATCGCGCTGCAGAGCGCGCTGGGCAGCGCTTGGCTTGTACTGAGCCAGTCAACCAGCTTCGCCTGCGGCTTCGTCGTCAGCTTTCTGATGAACCGCCATTGGGTGTTCCGCAGCCAAGGCAACTGGCGCAGCGAGCTGGCGCGTTACGGCGCGCTGGCCGCCATCAACCTGGTGCTTGGCAACCTGGCCATGCTGTTGCTGGTGGACCACCTGCACCTGCATGTGCTGCTGGCAAAGTTCGTGGTCATGGGCATGATCGCGGCCTGGAACTACCTGATCTTCTCGCGCTTGGTGTTCAAGCCCACGACGGGCGCGTGACGTAGCAATCGAGGGGCCGGCAGCACCGGCCCCATCGGCACTCAGTCCCGCCGGCGCGCCCGGAACGGGGCGAACAGGGGATGCAGTACTTGGCGCGGGACGCTGGCGATGTCATACCCGATGAAGGCCAGCAGGAACTGCAGCCCACTCACGACCGCAATCGACGGCAGGACCACCGTACCGACGGCAGAGGCCTGCTGGGACTCCAGCGCCTGCCACCAGTGCCAGCCGCCGTAGAGCACGCCGCTGGCCAGCAGGCACGTGCCCGCCAGCAGCTCGAACGATGCAATGGACAGGTCGCGCAGGAAATAACGGTAGCCGATGCGCTTGAACAGGTTGCGCGCGTGCTTATAGGAGAACTCTGTCAGCACCTGGCCGATCTTGAGATTGCTCTCCTCGTCGCCGTAAGTCGCGTCCATCGGCACGTCGCACACCACCGCCCGCATGATGTTCAGGCGGAAGAGGATGTCGGTCTCGAAGAAATAGCGCCGGCTGATCGACGCATACGGCAGCCGCGCTGCGACATTGGCATGGATGGCGGTGTAGCCGTTGGTCGGGTCGAACACATCCCAGTAACCGGTAGATGCCTTGGTCATGAAGGAAAGACCGAGGTTGCCGACGCGCCTGACCAGCGGCATGCGGCGGATGTTGGACAGATCCCAGAAGCGGTTGCCCTTGGTGTAGTCGGCCTGGCCTTTCAGGATCGGGCCGATGAAGAGCGGCACCAGCGTGGGATCCATCTGCCCATCGCCATCCACCTTGACCAGGATAGACATGCCATCGGCAATCGCACGCTGGTAGCCCGTCATCACGGCTCCACCCACGCCCTGGTTCTGCTCGTGGCGCAGCACCACCACGCGCGGGTCCCGCGCCTGCTGTTCGATGAAGTCCCCGCTCGCATCCGGGCAGCGGTCGTCAACGCAGTAGATCGCATCGACCTCCGGACCAATGGCATCGATGACGCCCAGGATGTGGCGGCGGACCTTGTAGCAGGGAATCACCACGGCCACCTGCTGGCTCGGCGCTTCCATCGTGGCCTCAGACATGGCTTGCCTCACTGGATTGCGTTGGGCGGTCGCGCCAGAAGCTGCGACCGTGCACTGCCCGGCCCAGCACGAAGACCGCCAGCAGCGTGCTCAGTGGTGCCAGGAAGTAGTAATAGCGGAAATCATTGGCCATCGACGTTGCCATCGGCAGCACCATCTGCATCAGGATGAACAGCGAAAGGATCCACAGCGGACGGCCGGGTGCGATGAACACCAGCAGCGCCAGCAGCAGCACGAAGGCCGGCAGCAGGTTCCACACGAACACGTTCTGTACCGTGCCGCGGGTATCCACGAAACGGGAAACGAACTTGCGCTGGAATTCAACCAGCATGCCGGGACGTTCGCCACGCTCGAAGCGTTCGAGCACATCGCACTTGTCCGGGTCCATGCCGAACACCGTCGGGCAGTTCTCCATGATCGCCAGGTCATAGAACTTCATGCCGCCGAAGGCGGTGCTCGGCTGCAGCGTCGCCAGCATCATCTGCAGGCGGTCCGAACCGCACTGGGAGACATTGAGCAGGCAGAGCCGTGCGGTGCGGCGCAGGATCAGGCCGTACGCCTCATCGAGCTCCTGCGGGTCCGTCAGCACCACCTCGTTCATCAGGTAATCCGGGCGGTACTTCTCCGCATAGTCCGGCCCGAACACGCGGGCGGCCAGCGCCTGGTCCTGGCCAGGGTCGTTGCTGGTGTATCCACTCCGGTTGGCCACCATGCCCAGGAACGGCCCGGACACCGCCGAGATCTTCAACTTGGACAGGTGCGCGACATCATTCTTCACCAGGGGTGAAGCGGTGACCACCGACATCAGCAGCCAGCCGACGACCGCCGCCACGAAGGCCGCCCGATAGGGGCGTGCCGCCCACAGCTGGCGCACGCCGATGGCCAGCGGCAGCAGCAGGAAATTGATCGCCATGCCATGGCGGGTGGCAACGATGAGGAACAGCGACACGCCAAGCAGCACTGCATCGGCACGGCCCGCAAGCACGCCGGTCTGCCGCGACTGCAGCACCAGCGTTGCCAGGAACAGCAGGCAGTACGCGCAGAGCACGTCCTTCCAGATCATGCCCAGGTACAGATAGGTGCTGGGCATTGCCGCCCACAGCGCCACGCCAAGTACGATCCACGCGGGCCGGCTGACCATGCGCGCGAACAGCGTGGCACTGCGCAGATACAGCGTCGCGCAGAACAGGATCTGCAGCGTGGTGTAGATGCTGAAGGATTCGAACGGCACGGCCAGCCAGCGGATCAGCAGTGCGTTGAGGACCGGGTGGTAGGAGGTGTACTCGCCACGCAGCGCTTCCTGGGTGATGAACACCGTATCGTGCGTCGCGAAGCCCGGCCAGGAGAACAGCCGCGCCATGATCATCACCAGCACGCCGAGTGCCAGCAGCAGCAGCGCGATGCGTGGGCGCTCGATCGGCAGCAGCCAGCGCGCCGTGCGCTTCATTGGACCTTCTTTCATCATTTCCCCATCACCTGCATGCAACTCTCCCAGCGACGGGCGACTGCCTCGTCGAACATGTCCGGCCCCACGCGCGACACGGCGCGTGCAGCGATCTCATCCACCGCCAGCTGCCGATCGACCAGTGAAACGATCCGGTCAGCCCAGGCATCGGCGGTATTGTCGATCAGGATGCGGTCGTCTCGCGCATCATCCGCATAGGAAGGCACGTTCGATGCCAGCGTGGCTATGCCCATGGCGGCGTAGTCCAGCACCTTGATGGAGCTCTTGCAACGATTGAAATCCGAGCCGAGCAGGGGCGCCATGCCAGCATGGAAGCCGCGCAGGCGGGAGAACCAGTACACGAAGGCCGGATAGGACGCGCCGACGTGGACCGGCGGGCTCTGGCCTTCCATCCAGGGCCGGCTGCCGGCGTCCGCAGCGTTGACGCCCACCAGGGTCAGCGAGAACCCGCCGGGACGCTTCTGCCAGACCTGCTGCAGTGCCGCGTCGAGCAGTCGGAAATCGTCGTCGTGGGTCCGCGTTCCCATGTACAGCAGGCGCACCGTCCCCGTGGCCGGAAGCGTCAGCGCCGCCCCTGGCGCTGCCTGCCACAGATCGGCATCCAGCGCGTTGGGCATCCACTGGGCGGTACCGCCGGCAGCGTTGATCACATCGGCCAGCGGGCGCGTCGAGCACCAGGTGACATCGGCAAGGGTGATCGAGTTGCGGACCGCATCGATGACAGCGGCGTAGGCGTCCCGCTCGGGATGCTCGTCCATGGCCAGCAGGTTGTCGTCCAGGTCGTAGACCAGCGCTGCCCCCTGCCGTCCCGCCTCGGCGATCATCGCCAGGCCGGATGCAGCAATGACGGCGCCGCGGTTCCACAGCACCAGGTCGGGTGCAAAGGCGGACAGCTCTTCCGGCATCAAGTAGCGGACATCGGCAGCGAAGCGCTCGGTGAACGCGTGCAGGCGGATGCTCGCGCACGGCGACATCACCGTGCCGTAGCGCTCGGGGATCACCGCAATCCGCAGGGCGTACTGCGAGCGCAGCGCAGGACGCAGCTCCGTGCCAAATCGCTGTTTCATGCGGTTTCCTTTTCGTACAGACCTTCCAGCCACGTCACCAGGGCCTGCACCGCATTGGCCGCAGTCGCGTCATGGGCCAGCATCAATGCATTGGGAACGCCTTCCAGCCGCTCGGTGAAGGCACCGAGGCGGTTGGCGGCAATCGGCCGGCCATCGCGCAGGGCGTGCGACAGGGTGTAGGAGTAGGTTTCCGGGGCCTGGGAAAGGAACAGGAATGCATCGGGATCATGCGCCTCGATCAGCTCATCCAGATCCTGCTCCGCATAGGGACCGCTCCAGCTGAATCCCGGGTTCCTGGACAAGTCCGTCTGCGGATAGCCGATCAGGTGGAACGCCAGCGGTGCACGCACACGTCGCGCCTCCTCGGCAATGGCCAGCAGGTGGTTCAGGCCCTTGTGCGCGGCCATCACCCCCAGTAGCAGTACGCGGTAGGGTCGCGCGCCACGCCCAAGCCGCCCCGGATTCGTGTCGACGCTGGACTCGTGGTAGACGGCCTGCACGGGAATGCCGGTGTAGCGCTGCATGCGCTGCGCCGCATCCTGGCTCGGTGCGAACACGGCCTGCGCGCCCAGCAACGGCCACTGGTTGCTGGCGCGCCAGTTGCGGATGTCCGCTGCGCCGTTGGACGGGCGCTCGGCGATGCAGCTGTCACAGCCGTTTTCACCGGGCTCGCCGCAGTAGTTGCCGCTAGCGTCGGTCAGGGTGATCTGCGGGCAGATCGCATAGTTGTCATGCACGTGGAAGCTGTAGGGCAGCCCGGTCAGCGCCACCGCGCGACGCACCGATGGTCCGAACCCGACCAGATGGTGGATCTGCAGCATACCGGTGCCCAGTCCCTGCAGCATCGCGGCCAGCTCGTCGGGCGTGCGGTAGCGGAACAGGAACTCGAAGCCATCGAAGTCCGATGCATGGCTGACGCTGACCAGCCCTGTCCCGTTGTTGTCTTCCATCGGCCGTACGATCACCACTTCGCCGGTCTCGGCCAGCGAGGCACGCATGGCCTGCACGGCACGCTCGGTGCCTCCGCCCCAGGTGTGGGTCAACAGCACGGAGACCGGACGCGCCCTCGCTTTCCAGACTTCCAGGGTCAGCCGCACGCGCGCCGAGAAACCCGGATCCATCGAACAGAACCGGGCAACCTGCGAACCGTAATCGGGGTAGCGCTCGTCTATGATCTTCTGCGCGATGATCTTGCCGGGCTTGCTGTCGTCGGCGAAGCTCACTTCACCCACGTGTTCGACGAACACGTCCATGGCCAGGCGATGGCGGAAACCGAGGCGACCCGAGCGCATGCAGAAGTCGTTCTCCTCGCCGTAGCCCTTGCCGAAGGCCTCGGCATCGAACAAGCCCGCCTTTTCCAGCGCGCCGCGGGAGATCAGCATGCAGAAGCCGACGCCGGTGGGAACGTCCACGGCCACACCGACATTGATGCGGCGGGTCAGGCGGTCCAGTGCCGACGCATCCATCCCCTCGGGCAGGGCGTTCGCGCCCAGCTGGGGATAGCTGCAGATCGTGGCGTTGTTGGACAGCGCCGTGACCGAGCCGACATCGGCCTCCAGATGGGAAACCATGCGGTCGACCCAGTCACCGGTGACGATCGTGTCACTGTTGAGCAGCAGGGCACCGATGCTGTCAGCCTGCTGCAGGGCGTGCGCCATGCCGGCGTTGACGGTCAGTACGAAGCCCAGGTTCTGCGGGTTCTCGGCCAGGCGTACCGACGGCTCGCGGCTGGCCAGCTCACGCAGGTAGGCGGTCACTTCCGGCTCGGGCGAGCAGTCGTTGTAGATGTGCAGCCGGGTACGACTGCGGTTGTGTGAGCGCAGCACCGAATCGATGCAGTTCCGCGTCTCTTCGAGGCCGCGGTAGACCGGCAGGACGATGTCGACCACGCCGTCCTGGTGCGGCGCATCGGCAGGCGCCACGGGCGCGGCAAGATCGGCCAGCGACAAGGGCCGCTTGCCCAGCTCGCGACCACCACGGCGGCCCACCGCCAGGTAGTGCGCCAGCGCGTTCATGCCGGTCAGCGCAACATCCGGATTCTGGTCCAGATACTGTCGCGCGTTGAATTCGGGTCCCGGGCTGCGTCCTTCCGCCGCGCCATGCGCGAAGAAATGTGCGAACGGATCGTTGCCTGCCACATCCGGATAGGTTTCCAGATACCACGCCGGCGCGAAGTACGGATTGGGCAGGCGCCCTTCAGGAATGCCGTCGTAGAGGAAATGCAGCAGCGGATTGGTGCCGCTGTCGCGCACGTCAGGGTACTGCTTGAGGTACCACTCCTGGTCGAACAACGGGTGTGGCGTTCCCGAGTTGCGGTAATCCACCATGTACTGGCCGAGCACTGGCCGCAGGCCGCTGGACGACGGTGCGGTGAGGCGGCAGTAGCGCGGATCGAACCACGGGCTGGGCGCCAGGCCAAGGCGCTCGCCGATGCACAGGTACTGCATCAGCGCATCAAGCGGGGACGCCTTGAGGCCGAAACGCGCGCAGTACCAGGCCGGGTCGAACAGCGGGCTCGGTGACTTCCCTTCGGCATTGCCGAAGGACAGGAAATGGCTGGGGCCTTCGGCCGCCGCCCCGGACGAACGCAGGATGAAGCGCGCATACCAGTGCCAGTCACAGACCCCCGCGCGGCGGGCAACCAGCAGCTTCAGGCGATCGGGAACCGGTGCGAACCAGTTGATGGACAGCACCTTGGCCGCCACCCGCTTGAGGCCACGCTTGAGTAGGGTCTTGTCGATGGACATGTAGGTGCCTTGCGGGTTCCTGTTTACTCAGCGGCCAAGGACACGGCGCCACCACGGGCGCACGAGGAGATTCAGTTTACGGTCCTGCTCGTCAAGGCGCGGGATCACCGACGCCACCACATTGGCGACCGAGACTTCACGGGAATGGTCCAGTGCCTGGCGCGTGTCGCTCATCCCTTCGATGACGCGGCGCTCCAGCAATGAGAGGCCCTGCGCCAGGTTCGGCAGCTGCGACTCGACCACCGCGTAATGCTCCTCGGTGACGTCACTGTTTTTTTCCAGCAGCGCGTGCAGGCGTGCTTCCTCGGCGTTGAGCCGACTGACTTCTCCGTTGAGCCGCCCGATCTCGCCGTGGGCGGCAGTCAGGCCCTGGTTCACCCGCTCGATCTCTTCCACGTTCTTGATGTTGCGACCCAGTGCGTCGAAGAACTGGTTGATGGTGGCGAACTGGCCATCACGCGCAGCCTCTGAAAGCTGCAGCAGTGCCTGCGGCTGCTCCTCGCCCACCAGCAGCACGCCCAGCCCATGGGTGTGGGTGAATTCGAAGGACGGGAACTGCGAGGAAATCTCGCTCCAGTACTGCCACACGCCAAACCCGCGCTCGCGCACGCAGCTGTCGTGGAACAGCACGACCGCGCGCGGCGACAGCTTGCTGCGCCACGTCTCGAAGTCTTCGCGGACGGCTTCGTAGGTGTGCAGGCCATCAACGTGTAGGACGTCGACCGATCCATCCGCGAAGTACTCCAGCGCCTGGTCGAAGCGCATCCGCATCATCTCGGAAATGCCGGCGTAATGACGCTGCTGGTAATCGCGGAGTTCGGCGTAGATTTCATTGCCGTAGAAACCGGCATGCTCGTCGCCTTCCCAGGTATCCACCGCGAACACACGCGCACTGACCTGCTGGGTTTCCACCGCCTGGCAGAACGCCAGGAACGAGGCGCCGTTGTGCGTACCCAACTCCACGATGCTCTTTGGCCGCACGACTTCCACCAGCCAGCTGGCGAACGGAATGTGCCCAAGCCACGCGCTGTGCGGCAGCTTGCGGGGCATCATCAGCATGTTCGGCGACAACGGGAAATCGATCATCTCAGTCTCTATCACGTGAACGACGCCGCAGCGTCCGGGTCGGCCAGCGCGGCCGTAATGAATGCATCGATGCTGGGGCTGCACAGCAGCGACTCAAACTGCTTGATGCGCTCCACCGGCCAGTTCCACCAGGCGATGTGCAGCAGCTGCTCGATCTGCGCTTCGCTGAAACGCATGCGCACGACGCGGCCAGGGTTGCCCGCGACGATGGCGTAGGGCGGGACGTCCTTGCTGACCACGGCACCGGCGCCGATGCAGGCGCCGTGACCCACGGTCACTCCGGAGAGAACCAGCGCGCCATGGCCGATCCACACATCGCTGCCGATGCGGGTCACGCCCTTGCTGTGCGGATGCCCGTCCTGGCCCGCACCCGGCGAATTGAACGCAATGCGCAACGGATGGGTGGTGACCCAATCCATGCGATGCTCGCCGCCACCGAAGATCAGTACGTCTTCGGCGAAGGAACAGAACGCGCCCACTTCGATGCGCTCGCCGGCGCTCCACAGCTTGAACGTGGCACCGCCGTAGGTGAAGCGGCCGATGCTGACACGCGGGTCGTCGGTGGTCAGCGGCGGAATGAAGCCATGGTTCATTCCGCTCCCCCTACCCGCTTCATGGTGACCTCATCGAAGGGGATGCCCACCAGGCCATAACGCAGCTTGGGCGAGGCGACCTTGATCAGCACCGCGTCATGCAGCCACGCATGCTGGGTGTTGGCGAACGGATCGCCGTCGGCAATGGAAACGGTCATCGAGTAATCGCCGTTGGGCAGCATCGGCAACGTGAAGCGGAAACTGGCCTCAAGCGTCGTGCCGGCCTCGACCTGCATCGGCGGCTGGATGTAGGTGAAGGTGTGCTCGCCGAACAGTGACTGGCCAAGCCGGTCCTTCACGAAGAAACCGATCAACGGACTGGACAGCGCCTGGTGTGCAGTGGCGCGCACACGCAGCAGCACATCCTCGCCACCGGCGAACGAGGTGAGGCTTTCGCCCTGCGGATCGCTGAGCAGCACCGAATCGATGCTGGCGACACCGGACTGCCAGCCAGCCGAATTGGCTACGTTGTCGAACATTTCCAGGCGCGTCTCATGCTCCACCTGGGCCTTGGACCGCGGCTTGGCCGGCGCCGCCTCACGCGAGGCTTGGCGCGAGGTCAGCTTCACCGTGTCGCCGTATACCTCCTGCGAGCAGTACTCGATGTAGGCGTTGCAGGTGTCCTCGGCGGTACCGTGCATGACCATGTCGCCACGGTTGAGCCACACCGCGCTCTGGCAGAAGTTGAGCACCGAGGAGGTGTCATGGCTGACGAACAGCAGCGTGCCGGTTTCGCGGAACTTGCGCAGGAAGCGCATGCACTTCTGCACGAAGATCGCATCGCCCACGGCCAGCGCTTCGTCGATGACCAGGATGTCCGCATCGACGTGCGCGATGACCGCGAACGCCAGTCGCACGTACATGCCGCTGGAGTAGGTTTTCACCGGCCGGTCGACGAAGTTGCCGATGTCGGCGAAGGCGATGATGTCGTCGAACCGGGCGTCGATCTGCTCGCGAGTCAGCCCGAGGATCGAGGCGCTCAGGTAGACGTTCTCGCGCCCGCTGAATTCGGGGTTGAACCCCGCGCCGAGTTCCAGCAGGGCCGCCACGCGCCCCTTGACCTCGACCGTTCCGGAGGTGGCCTGCAGGGTGCCGCAGATGATCTGCAGCAGCGTCGACTTGCCCGACCCGTTGCGGCCGATGATGCCGACCGTGTCTCCGCGCCTCACTTCGAAGTCGACGCCCTTCAGCGCCCAGAACTCGTCGTAGTAGCGGCGCGGCGCCAGGCCTGCGGCACGGCGCAGGCGCGGCAGCACGGCCTGCTTCAGCCGCTGGTGCGGCTGGTCATAGATCTGGAAGCACTTGGTGACGCCGCTGACCCGGATGGCGACATCGCTGGAGGGATCAGAGGACATCGGCAAACCCCCGGCGCATTTTCTGGAACGTCGCGAAACCGAACCACGCGACAAGCGCGGCCCCCACTGCGTATTTGCCCAGCCCGATGAAGTCCGGGGCATGGCCCCACAGCAGGACCTCACGCGCCTGTTCGATGATGAACGTGAGCGGGTTGAGATAGATGTACGGCCGCAGCTTCTCCGGCAGGGCCTGCACCGGATACAGCACGGGTGCCATGAACAGCATCACCGTGGTGACGATGCCGGTGACCTGGCCGATGTCACGCAGGTAGACACCCAGTGCCGCCAGCAGCCAGGACACGCCCATGGTGCCGACCACCAGCGGGAAGATCACCACCGGCAACCACAGTGCGGTCAGCGGGATCGAACCGCGCAGGAGCAGCTGGGCGATCAGCAGTACCAGCACCGAAACCATCGAATGGAACAGGGTGGCGCCCATCGCGACCCACGGCAGGGTCTCCAGCGGGAACACGACGCGCTTCACGTAGCTGGCACTGTTGAGTATCAGCCCCGGTGCACGGTTGATGCACTCGGCGAACACGCCGTGGACGATGATGCCGACGAACAGGATGACGGCGAAATCACCATGGCTGCTGGTTTCCAGGCCCCAGCGTGCCTTGAACACCACCGAGAAAACGAAGGTGTAGACCGCCAGCATCAACAGCGGATTGAAGAAGGACCACGCCAGCCCGAAGACCGAACCTCGATACCGGCTGATGACCTCACGCTGGGTCAGCTGCCAGATCAGCATGCGATTGGAGACCAGGCTGCGGACAAGCGCACCCGGCGAACTGCCGAACTCGGCGTGGATGCCGCTCATTCAGCAGCGCCCGCCAGCGCCTTTTCCAGATCCACCTGCAGATCCCCCAGGTCCTCCACGCCCACGCTCAGGCGCACCAGCGCATCGCTGATCCCCAGCTGCTCGCGGCGTTCCACCGGAATCGAGGCATGGGTCATCACCGCCGGGTGGTTGACCAGGCTTTCCACGCCGCCCAGCGACTCGGCCAGGGTGAACAGTTCGGTCTTCTCGCAGAAGCGCTTTGCCGCTTCGAAACCGCCCTTGAGCACGATCGAGACGATGCCGCCGTAGCCGGCCATCTGCTTGCCGGCCAGCTCATGCTGCGGGTGCGAGGGCAGGCCCGGGTAGATGACCTTCTCCACCGCCGGGTGCTTGTCCAGCCACTGGGCCAGGGCCAGGGCGTTGGCGCAGTGTGCCTTCATGCGCAGCGGCAGGGTCTTCAGGCCACGCAGGGCGAGGAAGCTGTCGAACGGGCCCTGCACGCCACCCACCGAGTTCTGCAGGAAGGCCATCTGCTCGGCCAGTTCGGCGTTGTCGCCGGCCACGACCATGCCGCCGACCATGTCCGAGTGACCATTGAGGTACTTGGTGGCCGAGTGCAGCACCAGGTCCGCGCCCAGCTCCAGCGGACGCTGCAGCATCGGCGAGGCGAAGGTGTTGTCGACCACCACGATCAGGCCATGGCGCTTGGCGATGGCGGCCACCGCGGCGATGTCCACGATCTTCAGCATCGGGTTGGTCGGGGTCTCGATCCAGACCATCTTCGTGTTCGGCGTGATCGCCGCTTCGAAGGCTGCCAGGTCGGTCAGGTCGACGAAGCCGAAATCCAGGCCGGCGGTGCGGCGGCGCACACGCTCGAACAGGCGGAAGCTGCCGCCGTAGATGTCGTCCATCGCCACCACGTGGCTGCCGGCATCCAGCAGCTCGATCACGGTGGAGGTCGCCGCCATGCCCGAGGCGAAGGCGAAGCCACGGGTGCCGCCTTCGAGCGAGGCCACGCAGCGCTCATAGGCGAAGCGGGTCGGATTGTGCGTCCGCGAGTACTCGAAGCCCTGGTGCTCGCCCGGGCTGGACTGGGCATAGGTCGAGGTGGCGTAGATCGGCGGCATCACCGCGCCGGTACTCGGGTCGGGCGACTGGCCGCCATGGATGGCCAGCGTGGCCAGGGCCAATGGCGAAGAGGGGTTGGACATGTCGTTTTCCTGCGTAGCGCCGGTGACGGTGCCGTCAAAGGATCGGGAGTCTATCAGCGCCGCCTTAACGGCTTTTGACGCAAATAGACTAACGTGAATGCGCGATATTCGCGGATCGTCGCGTTATTGGACGCGACGGCGCAGATAGTTCAGCAGATCGATGCGGGTGATCAGGCCGAGGAAGGTGGCGCCGTCCATCACGATGGCCACCTGGCCGCGGTCGAACACCGGCAGCAGGGCCTCGATCGGTGACTTCACGTCCAGGCGGTCCAGCTTGCTGACCATGGCCGTGGCGACCGGATCGCGGAAGCGGGCCTCGTCACCATAGACATGCAGGAGCACGTCGCTTTCATCGACGATGCCGACCAGCTGGTCGCCGTCCATCACCGGCAGCTGCGACACGTCGTACAGCTTCATCCGCTGGTAGGCGGTGGTCAGCAGGTCGTTCGGGCCGATCACGACAGTGTCGCGCTGGCCATACGGGCGCAGGATCAGGTCGCGCAGGTCGCCGTGCTGCGGGCGCTCCAGGAAGCCGTTGTCCAGCATCCAGTAGTCGTTGTACATCTTCGACAGGTACTTGTTGCCGGTGTCACACACCAGCACCAGCACCTTCTTTGGCGTGGTCTGTTCCTTGCAGTACTTCAGCGCTGCTGCCAGCAGGGTGCCGGTGGACGAACCACCGAGGATGCCTTCCTTGCCCAGCAGCTCGCGGGCGGTGTGGAAGCTCTCGGCATCGGTGATGGCATACGCCTTCTTGACGCGGCTGAAGTCGGAGATCGACGGCAGGAAGTCCTCGCCGATGCCTTCCACCAGCCAGCTGCCCGACTTGTCGTTCAGGTTGCCGTCGTTGATGTACTCGGCCAGGATCGACCCGACCGGATCGGCCAGCACCAGCTCGGTCTTCGGCGACAGCGTGGCGAAGGCGCGCGACAGGCCGGTCATGGTGCCCGAGCTGCCGCAGCCGAACACGATGGCGTCGAGGTCACCGCCCATCTGCTCGAGGATTTCCGGGCCGGTGCCGAATTCGTGCGCGGCCGGGTTGTCCGGATTGCCGAACTGGTTGATGAAGTACGCGCCCGGGGTCTGGTCGGCGATGGTCTTGGCCAGGTCCTGGTAGTACTCCGGGTGGCCCTTGGCCACGTCCGAACGGGTCAGGCGCACTTCGGCGCCCATCGCCTTCAGGTTGAAGATCTTTTCGCGGCTCATCTTGTCGGGCACGACCAGAATCAGCTTGTAGCCCTTCTGCTGCGCCACCAGTGCCAGGCCCAGGCCGGTATTGCCGGCAGTGCCTTCGACCAGGGTCGCGCCGGGCTTGAGGTCGCCGCGCTGTTCCGCTGCTTCGATCATCGACAGACCGATGCGGTCCTTGATCGACCCGCCCGGGTTGGCGTTCTCGAGCTTCAGGTAGAGCTCGCAGACACCGGTTTCCAGGCGCTGGGCCTTGACGATGGGGGTCTGGCCGATGAGTTCGAGGACGGAGGAATGGATGGGCATTCGGAAACTTCGCTTCGCGCCACGCTGGGCCGGACAGATGATTATCCGCCGGATGGCTGCGAAAGTCAGGAGTGGAGCGTGCCGACCAACGGTCGGCACCCACCAGGGCGCGGACGGCACCCACCAAGGCAATGAGCGCTTGGCTGGCAGCCCAAGGAGATGCGGACGGCCCCGGATCGACGAGGAGACCAGTACCGCCCGCATCGGTGGACTGAAGGTATGTACGCGTGCAGGCCGTTGCCTGCGCGCCAGGGCACCACCGCCGGTGGTGCCCTGGCGCGGCCGCCGTTGCCGGCAACCGCGGGGCCATCGTTGGCCGCGTCACGCCGTTCCCGGCGCGACGTGAGCGTCAGTGCGTGGGGGACGTCGTTGCGAGCGGTGTTTCGTACATACGCATAAGGCGTTGCTTGGCCAGCAGCTTCTCGCGCTTCATGCGACCCAGGGTGACATCATCGATCGGGAGTACACCCAACTCCGCGTCCATGCACTTCTTGTTCAACTTGCGGTGCTGGTCATGGAGTGCCCGGAACTCCGGATCACGCGCGCGACGGGCGTCGATCTCGCTCTGGGGCTGATCTTCAAACATGATGGACCTCCTTCGACAGATACACGAACGCCCCGGCCGCAAGGCACGGGGCGTTGTTCATGGAGGAGCGCCGGTCGATTGCCACATGGGTGCCCACAACGACCTGCGGCACTGGCCTGCGCACGTTGGTCTGCTGCGGTTCGCGCCCTGCTTTCATCGGCCCGGCCCTCCCATCGTCCGGTCCGCGGCATTGCGTCCCGGACGATTGACCCTACGCCTGCTCCGGGCCGGGTACAAGACCCCCGCGACAAAAAGACCGAACCCCGCCGGGGCGGGGTTCAGGCTGAATGCTCAATGCAACGAAAAACAAACGAATTCAAGCAATTACGGGGCGATGATGACCTCGACCGAGCGGGCCTTGGTGGACGCTGCCTTCTTGCCACTAACCTGGATCCGGCTGCTGGCGACACCGGCTGAGACTAGCGCATCACGCAGGGCTTCGGCACGCTTCTGGCCGACGCCATTGGCGCTGTCATAGGCCTCGATGCGGACCCGGCCCTTCTTGCCGATGTTCAGATACTCGGCCAAGGCCTTGGCCTGGTTCTTCGCACCGCCGGACAGGCTGGCCGCACCGGCCCCGAAGGCATCACCACCGAGGGTGAAGACCTCGCCGCGGGCGTCGAACTTCGAGCCCGGCAGCTTCTGCCCGGACACCAGCTCGGCTTCCTCGCGGGCCAGCTTGGCGGCGTTCTGCTGGGCCGAGCTGAGGCGCTGCTGCTGCTTGCCGGCCACGCTGGTCAGGGCGTTCTCGGCGTCCTGGCGGGCCAGGGTCTCGGCTTCGGCGGCCTGGCGCAGGCGCTCGGCCTCCTCGGCCTGCATCTGCGCCTGCATGCGCAGCTGTTCGGCTTCCTGGCGGGCACGGGCGGCGTCGCGGCGGCTGGCTTCGATCAGCAGGTCGCTGCGGGTGCGGTCCAGGCGGTCGACCTCGCGGGCGGCCAGGGCGGCGCGCACGCTGGTTTCGGCAATCTCGACCCGGCGCTCGGCCAGGTAGGTGGCCAGTTCCTGGTCGCGGCGCTTGGCCTTGTCCAGGGTGGCGATGGCCTGCTGGGCCTGCATGCGCTCGAAGGCGGCCAGCTCAGCAGTGTCGGGATTGGCCTGGATGTTCATCAGGCGCTGGCTCAGCTGTCCGACCATCGGGTTGTCGGCGGCGACAGCCAGGGCCGGGAGGGACAGCGCGGTGGCCAGGGCCAGGGCGGAGATCGACTTCATCGACGGTCCTCCCCGGTCGACAGCTGGCGCTGCAGCTGGTTGACCTCGTTGCGGCGCAGCTGCAGCTGGGCCGTGGCGGTGGCTTCCTCGCTGCGGGCACGGGCCAGATCGGCGTCGGCAGCGGCGCGCAGGGCCAGTGCCGGGGCGTTCTTGCGCTCGCGGCGGTCGCCGGCGGCGCGCTGTGCCTGCTCCAGGCCCTGGCGGGCCAGACCGATCAGGTCCGGGGCGTACTGGTCGGCGTCGGCCTGGGTGGCCTTGTCCACCGCCTGCCGGGCCTGGGCCAGTTCCTGTGCGCCATCCTGCGCCCAGACGGGAGCAGAGAGTGCGAATGCAAACGCCATCACATACAGGCTGTGGCGCATTCGTGCGAAGCTAAGTCGTTTCATTGGGGAGGCCGTACCGGTTGTCGGTTCACGGCCATTGTCGTCAAGCCGACACCGTGCTTGCAACGGGCGCCGGCAGTTTCGTTGGGGAAAATTCGCAATGGATATCGGCTACTTCCTGAAGCTGATGACCGAAAAGAACGCTTCGGACATGTTCTTGACCACCGGTGCGCCGGTCTACATCAAGATCGAGGGCAAGCTGTACCCGCTCGGCAACACCGGGCTGCCGCCGGGCATGGTCAAGAAAATCGCCTATTCGCTGATGGACGAGGGCCAGGTGCCCCAGTTCGAGCGCGAGCTGGAACTCAACATGGCCATCGCCCTGGCCGATGCCGGGCGCTTCCGTGTCAATGTGTTCAAGCAGCGGGGCGAGGTCGGCATGGTCATCCGCGCCATCCGCAGCCGGATTCCGAGCATCGAAGAGCTCAACCTGCCGCAGGTGCTGAAGGACGTCATCATGACCCCGCGTGGGCTGGTGCTGGTGGTGGGGTCCACCGGCTCGGGCAAGTCCACTTCGCTGGCGTCGATGATCGACCACCGCAACAGTACGACCACCGGGCACATCCTCACCATCGAGGACCCGATCGAGTACCTGCACAAGCACAAGATGTCGATCGTCAACCAGCGTGAGGTCGGCCTGGACACCCATGCCTTCCACAACGCGCTGAAGAACGCGATGCGTGAAGCGCCGGACGTGATCCTGATCGGCGAGATCCTGGATGCCGAGACAATGGAGGCGGCCATCGCCTTCGCCGAAACCGGCCACCTGTGCCTGGCCACCCTGCACTCCAACAACGCCGACCAGACCATCGAGCGCATCCTCAACTTCTTCCCGGAAAGCGCGCACAAGAACGTGCTGATGAACCTGGCGCTGAACCTGCGTGCGGTGATCAGCCAGCGCCTGGTGAAGAACAAGGAGGGCCGTCGCCTGCCGGCCACCGAGGTGCTGATCAACACGCCGATGATCCGCGACCTGCTGCGCCGCGGCCAAGTGCATGAGATCAAGGCGGCGATGGAATCCTCGCTGGAGGAAGGCATGGAGAGTTTCGACCAGTGCCTGTTCCGCCTGGCCAAGGCCGGGGTGATCGAGCAGGAGGAAGCGCTGCGTGCGGCCGACTCGCGCGACGGCCTGGCCCTGAAGTTCCGCTTGTCCGAGGGTGGCAGCGGCGAGCACGACCCGTACGCCGACTTCTCCTCGCCCACCCAGACCAGCATCACCCACGGCTTCTGAGCCGCACGGACGCCGGGCATGGCCCGGCGCTACCTTGAGAAACGGGCGTGGCCCCGCGTTATCCGCGGAGACGGGCGTGGCGCGGTGATTCCGGT
>NZ_JBXFWG010000031.1:0-47858 GCF_056854535.1 Stenotrophomonas sp. STEN054
GGGGATCGCTCGACTCGTCTGTCGGCTGGTACCCGCAGATAACATGTTGACGGTCCCTCCACCCTGGCTCCTACATACCTCGTGGGAGCCGGGAGGAACATACAAGCCATGCTCGACGTTGCAGAACGGCGATGGCAGCCCAACAGGGAGTGTCCATGGAACTGGAAAATGCACCTGCACCTCGTCATTCGCGCGCTGCCCTGATCTTCCTGATCGCAGCGATCGTCGCGGCGCTGCTGGTCCTGCCGCTGCTGCGCGCCGTCGGCATGGCGCAGTGGCCGGTGTTCGCCCTTGCCGGGCTGATCAACCTGGGCGCCGCCTGGCATCTGGGCCAATGGGCTCGGCAGCAGGGCCGTGCGGCCTGGGCCCTTGGTGGACCTGCGCTGCTGGGCACGGTCGCTTCGATGTGGTGTATGTGCTGCTCGCGGCCCTGCCGTCCTTGGCACGGTCGCCGCGATGGTGGTGTACCGCCTGTTTGCCTTACCCGGGGCCGAAGCTCGGAGTGTCGCCGCAAGATTGAAGTCGCCCGGGGGGCTGCTACTGCCTGACAAGGGTTCGTACTGCTACCGTGACATGGAAGATGTTATTTCGTTGCCTGTCATGTACATGGCCCGGTCAAGCGCATTGCGTCGAGCATCTTTTTGTTCAACGTACCTGAACAGATCCTGCTCGATCACGCGATTACTGAGTGCCTTGAGGCGCTCAAGTTCCGCCTCGGACCTTCCAGGTGAGTCGACAGAAAGTTGAAGGCTGTTTGCGATTTGTAGTGAAATTCTTCCGCGAAGTACGGCGGCCTCTCTTGCTTGTCCGTGTTCGTCAAACAGGGTATGGATCGACATGGCAAGATCATCTGTGTACTGCTGTCGTGGGCTGGGGATCATCTGGTTTGCGTAAAAAAACCCTAGAATTAACGAGAGAATCGCTGTAAGCAGGTATGTTCCGAAAAGAATAAATTTCTTCATTGCGTCTTGTCCTGGCGCGGAAGAATCCATTCGCAGCGATCAAGCTTTCCATTCACAGTGCCGCATCGGAATTGTCCACCCCCGAAGAGATAGCGGACTTCGCGAGGCCAATCGCCCTTGTCGATGTCGATATTGATGTTTCCTCCGTTCTTGATTGTGTCCGATTCGGGGAGGAGATCGCCATGGACATTTTTGGCGGTGCCTTCAATAAGGCGCGCAGCTCCTCTCGCCATTGGATTGATCTGCCAGCAGGCGGTGTCTCCGTTATCCATCAGCAGGCAGCCGCCGACACCTTTCCCAAAGAAGTATTCGAGAGATCTGAATAGCGATCCGACAAGGTTTCCATTGATTTGGCCGTGCTGCCACGCTGGATTTTTCGTCGTATGCGCAATTCGGATTGCATCGTCAACCGCAGGAATGAATTGATTCGCGACGTATACGCTTGAAAAATATCCGCTGTCATTGCTGGGTTTGACGAAAATCCACTCTTTGGACATGTGGACGATAGCCTCTAGCTGGAGGCGTTCGCCATCGCTGGTTCATGTGAACTGCTGTCGTAGTCTCCTTGACCATATGGAGTGCTTATGGATCTGCTGGGTAAGCGCCAAGTAGGGACTTCAATGTCTTTGATATCAACGAATCCCACAGGTAAATGAGCCCTCTCGATTCGCCTGGGTACTTCCCCGGGTGGGACGTAGTTGACAGTGACGTATAGCGCTTTCGCAGTATTGGGATTGAGGGCCATATACCTATCCCAACCGCGACGAACACCATGGGCGATTTCGCCTGCAGACTCATACTGCCAATCCTGCGCGCAGTTTCCGCAGGTCACGATTTGAACTGCATGTGCTGTTGACGGAAAGGCAGCGTATGCGGTCATAATCAATACCGACGCCACAATGTTTTTCATGATCTGATTCCCTTGGTTGGCGATTGCTGTACGCGGATTCGACTCGGAATTGACGTGAACCCGTGTGTTCATGCTGCCGGCCTGGCTATTTGATCTGAATAGGCCATCTGCTTTCGACGCGCAGGAAACAGGATCGTTTGGATGTTAGGGAATGAGAGGCTGGCCTGTGAGTGCGCGCGGCAGCAGGGCCGTCCGGCCTGGGCCTTTGGCGGGCCTGCGCTGCTGGGCACGGTCGCTTCTATCGTGGTGTATGTGCTGATGGCGTTGCTGAGGCCGAATCGTGGGGCGCCGCGAGGGTGATGCGGGGAAACCCTGCCAGGCATGGCCTGGCACTACTGGATTCAGTTCGGCCCTAGGCGCGGGGCATCGCCACGAGGGTGATGCGGGCAAGCTCTGCCAGGCATGGCCTGGCACTACTGGGACAGGTTCGAGGCATGCTCGACTCATCCTGTATGGGGCGAACAACGGGTATCAGGGTGACGGAGGTGCCGGCAATCACCGGCACCTCCGCCGGCATCACATCGAAACCTTCCTGCGGTTGTCGTCGCTGACGCGGTCGATCAGCTTGTTGTACGGATCAAACCCGGCCTCGTCCGGCTTGCTGTCCACCGTCACCGTAATGGTGGGCTCGGCCGTGGTCACGTGGTGGCGTTGCAGGTACAGCACCTTCTGGTCGCGTTCCTTGCCCGACGGCCCGTTGGCGAACACGCCAATCTCGATCCAGTCATCCATCCTGCCGTCGCTCTCCTGGCCCTTGCCGTCGGCGTACTGCCTGGCCGCGTGCAGGACCAGTGTCACGTCGTAGCGACCATCCTCGCGCTTGCGCGCGCTCGCGGACATCACCCGGTTGTCGTAGAAGCTGATTTTCTCGAACAGGTCGGTGACCAGCGCCTGGCGATCCGCCGGCGTTTCGGCGCGGATGTAGTCGAGCAGTTCGCGCGAGGTGGTGTACGGCGGCTGCTGGTAGCCCTTGTCCTGCAGGAAGCGCTTCAACGCACGGTTCAAAGCCTCTTCGCCGATCTCCTCGCGCAGCCGGTAGAACACCAGCGATCCCTTCTGGTAGTGGATGTACTGCTGGTTCTCCACGCGCTCCAGCGGCTGTTCCTCGATGGCCTCGCCGCCGCGCCCGGACAGGTAGCCATCCAGCTCGCGCTTGAGGAACTGGCGCATGTGCTGGCGGCCGTACGCCTGCTCCATCACCATCAATGCCGAGTACTGCGACAGCGACTCGGACAGCACCGTGGCGCCCTGCACGTTGGCACCGATCACCTGGTGCGCCCACCACTGGTGGGCAACCTCATGGGCGGTCACGTAGAACACGTAGTCCACCTTGTCCGGATCACGCAGGTCGGCGATGAAGCCGATGGCCTCGGAATAGGGAATGGTGTTGGCGAAGGACTGCGCGAAGCGGGCATAGCCGGGGAATTCGATGATGCGCACCTGGCGATGCTGGTACGGCGTGAAGTTCGCTTCGTAGTAGGCCAGCGACTTCTGCACGGCTTCAATCATCCGGTCCACGTTGTAGCCGTGCGCCGGGTCGAAGTAGACCTCGATCGGGATGTCCTTGTACTTCGCCTTGCGTACCTCCCAGCGTGCCGACAGGTAGGCATAGAAGTTAAGCATCGGCCGGTCCATGGCATAGCTGAAGCAGCGGCGGCCATTGACCGTGGTTTCGTGCTGGAGGTAGCCGGGGGCCAGCGCCACCTGGTCCGGCGCGGTGCAGACCGTGGTGCGGAAGTCGAGCCAGTCGGCATCGTTGGACACATAGGTGTTGGCGCGCGCGGCCTCGTCTTCCAGCTTGGGCATGCGCCGTAGTTCACCCAGGCCGCGCTTGCGCCGCTCATTGCGGTCACTGGTCTCGGCACCTTCGTTGTAGCCGAAGGAAGGCAGCACGCGGCTGTTGAAGAACGTGCCGTTGTCCACGATGTTGCTCGGCGCCTGGCCGGCGGTGATGCCGTCGGGTTTCTGCATCACCCGGAAATGCACGTTGCGGGTTTCACCTGGTTGCAGCGGTGTTTGCAGTCGGTAGATGCGGTAGCCAAGATCGGCGTCGTGCATCGCCAGGGTCTGCCCACCCAGATCGACGGCGAGCAGTTGCTTGTCATCTCCCATCGAGACGTGCACGTCCTGGATCGGGACGGCATGGGTGTTGCGCACCTGCCAGTGGGCGTCGATCACCATGGACTGCGATTCCGGGAACAGGTCCACGCGGTTGTCCACCGCCACGATGCGCGGCTGCGGCAGCGTGCGGTACCTGGACAGCTCGCGCTCGTAGCGGGCCTGCAGATCCAGCTGCTGGTCCGGGGAAAGGAACGCGTTGCGGACGTTGGTGCTCCAGTACAACCAGCCACCGACGACCACGAACGCCAGCGCAGCGACCGCGGCGAAGGCACCGGTCGGACCGCGCAGGCGACGGCCGGCCAGGGCCAGGCGCTGGCGCAGGCCCTGGCTGACACCTCGCACCCAGAAGGCCGAGGCCAGGCACATCAACGCAAGCAGGAACAGCGCCCAGTAGCCCTGGAACGCCAGCTGCCCGGCCAGGAAATGGCCATAGCCGTTCATGTCCGAATAGGGGGCATTGGGCCAGCTGCCGAAGTTGTAGATGTTCTGCGTGTAGTCCAGCATGCCCAGCACGCCCTGGCCGATCATCACGATGATCAGCAGTGCATAGCCGACGAACTTGTTGTTGGTGAGAACCTGCAGCACCAGCGCCAGGCCACCCATCAGGATGTAGACCACCGAATCCAGTGCCAGGCTGCGCAGGTACAGCAGTGGCTCCAGGTGGGTGTAGCCCTTGGCCAGCTGCACGCCCATCGCCGCCAGCGCGCCGGCGGCCTGGAAACAGGCGATCACTGCCAGCAGCGCGGTGAACTTGGCCAGCAGCGGTACCCAGTTCGGCACGGGCATGGCGTCGGTCACTTCATTGATGCGTGCGCCGCGTTCCTTCCAGACCAGCTCGCCGGCGAAGAACAGCACGATGATCACCAGCAGCCAGCTGAAGGCGCCCTGCAGGGCCATGACCATCTGCGAGGTGACCGGCCAGATCGGAGTGCCGTACAGCGTCTGCCGGAACAATGCACTGGGCAGGAAGTTGGCCAGGCCCAGCACCAGCAGCACGATGAACGGCACGCTGCGCAGCACGCCACGCGTGTCGAAGCGGACCTGGCGCAGGAACTGCTGCCACGCCGTGCCCGCGGTGAACACCGGTACCACCCGCGGCAGGGGCGTGCGGCTGGGGCGGCCGGCACCCGCATCGGCGGCCGGCAGCGCGTGCCTGCGGCCCCAGCGGCGGCGGCCGCTGCCACTGCGTTCGGTACGGAACAGGGCAAACGTGGCGGCGAACAGTGCTGCGGCCACGCCCAGCCACAGGGCGCGGTTGGCCAGCAGGTAGCCGGCCAGTTCGGGGATGCCGCCGTTGCGTTCGGCGGTGGACCAGTAGCGGATGGTACGGCCCAGCGCACGCATGCCCAGCGGCTCGCTCAGCACCGCGATCCAGGTGTTGTCGATGTCACGCAGCAGGGCGGCGCTGGCACCGTACAGCACCAGGTAGGCCACCAGGCCGATGTACACCCAGAGGATCGAGCGGGTCAGCGCCGCCAGCAGCGACAGCAGTGCGGTGGTGAACAGCAGGTTCGGAATGACGATGACCGCGAACGCCCAGGCAAAGCCCTGCCAGCTGATCGGGCCCATGCGCTCGGGATCGACCCAGGGCATGAACGGTGCCAGCCACAGGCCGAAGGCGATGATGATGTAGACCAGCAGCCCGGCAACGAGGGCCGCGGCGATGCGACCGGCCAGGTAGTCGCGACGCTTCACCGGGCTGGCGAAGATCAATTCGGCAGTTCCCAGTTCGAAGTCACGCAGCAACGCGTTGCTGACGAACAGCGCGTTCACCAGCATCCCCAGCAAGGTGAAGATGCCGAGCATCTGCGCGATCACCGTCGGCGCATTGCTGTGCACATTGCCGCTGCCACCACCGATCTGCACCGCATCGCTGGAGGCGGCGGCGAAGGCGAGCAGGGCGAACAGCCCGGCCAGCAGCCACAGCAGGGGAGAACGCAGCTGCTCGCGCAGCTCGAAGCGGAAGAAATTGAGGATCATGGGGTGCTCCGCTCAGGCTGCCGCGCGGGCACGAGCCTGCAGGCGCAGGCGCTGGAAGTAGACGTCCTCGAGATCGGGGGCCACGGCGCGGAAGCCATCGCCGGGATCGCTGGCACTGTGGATGTGGATGACCGGGCGGCCGCCGACCAGGCGCGTGGACAGCACCACATAGCGCGCCTCGTGGTCGGCCAGCTCGGACGGATCGACCTGCTTGCGCCAGACCTGGTGTGCCAGCGCTTCGATGGCATCGGTGGGGCGGCCGGTCAGCAGCACCTGGCCCTTGTTCATGATGGCCATGCTCGGGCACAGGTCGGTCACGTCCTCCACGATGTGGGTGGACAGGATCACCGCGACGTTCTCGCCGATGGCCGCCAGCAGGTTGAGAAAGCGGTTGCGTTCCTCGGGGTCGAGGCCGGCGGTGGGCTCATCGACGATGACCAGGCGCGGATCGCCCAGCAGGGCCTGGGCGATGCCGAAGCGCTGGCGCATGCCGCCGGAGTAGGTACCCAGCTTGCGCTTGCGCGCGTCCCACAGGTTCACCTGCTGCAGCAGGCCGTCCACCACTTCGCGGCGCTGCGCGCGCTGGGTCAGGCCCTTGAGCACGGCGAAATGCTCCAGCAGGTCGAGCGCGCTGACCTTGGGGTAGACGCCAAAATCCTGCGGCAGGTAGCCCAGGCGGCGGCGCACGGCGTCCTTGTCGCGCAGCACGTCGATCGGCGCCTCGCCGGGAATGCTCAGCACCGCTGTGCCGCTGTCGGCTTCCTGCAGCGTGGACAGGGTACGCATCAGCGAGGACTTGCCGGCGCCGTTGGGGCCGAGCAGGCCGAACATGCCGCGCGGGATGTCCAGGGTGACCGCGTTCAACGCGTGGACGCCGTTTGCGTAGGTCTTGGACAGCGAGTCGATCTGCAGCATGTGGCGTACACCTCTTCCCTGTGTGTGAAGAGCCGTTTATCGCGCTGAATACAACGTCGGTCAAACGCCGATGGTCATGGTTGGCCGACGGACAGAACCCAGCGGGGGTGAATCGGCGGTGAAACAAACCTGAATGGGGCGGCGGTCAGTGCTTCTCATCACACGATGCCTCCACAGTGGCACCGATAGGCTTTGCCCCAGTTCAAAGCCATGCAGGCGCACATGCGTATTACGACTGGTGTAGAGGGGCTCGACACGATCCTCGGCGGCGGCCTGCCGCAGGCCCGGCTGTTCCTGCTGGAAGGCCCCCCAGGCTCGGGCAAGACCACGCTGTCGCTGCAGTTCCTGCTGGAAGGGCTGCGCCAAGGCGAGCAGTGCCTGTACATCACCCTGTCCGAGACCGCCGAGGAACTGCGCGAAGTCGCCAGCGCCCACGGCTGGTCGCTGGAGGGCCTGCACCTGTTCGAGCTTGGCTCGGCCGAAGGCGCGATGGGTAATGGCCGGCTGCAGTCGGTGCTGCATTCCTGGGAAATGGAGCTGGACGAGACGGTCAACATGATCATGTCCCGGGTCGAAAGCATCAGGCCGACCCGGGTGGTGTTCGATTCGCTGTCCGAGTTGCGTCTGCTGGCCCAGGATTCGCTGCGTTACCGCCGGCAGATCCTTGCGATCAAGCAGTTCTTCGGGCCCAAGAGCGCCACCGTCATCCTGGTCGATGACCTGACCTCCACCGGCGAGGAACGCGACGGCCAGCTACACAGCCTGTGCCATGGCGTGATCTCGCTGGAGCGGCTGACCCTGGACTTCGGCCCGGCGCGCCGCCGCATGCAGGTGCAGAAGCTGCGCGGCGTCGAATTCGTCGCGGGCTATCACGATATGGTCATCCGCCGAGGCGGCCTGGAGATTTTCCCGCGGCTGATCGCTTCAGAACACCACGGGCGCTTCCTCGGCACCCCCATCAGCAGCGGCGTCGACGAGATTGACCATCTGCTGGGCGGCGGACCGCTGCGTGGCACCTCAACCCTGCTGACCGGCCCTGCCGGCAGTGGCAAGACCAACGTGGCCCTGCAGTACGTATGGGCCGCGTGTGAGCGCGGTGAGCGCGCCTGCATTTTTGAGTTCGACGAGCGCGTGGGCACGCTGCTGGCCCGCGCGAAGGCGCTGGACATCGATCTGCACAAGCATCTGGACAGCGGCATGCTGGAGATCCTGCAGATGGACCCGGCCGAAGTGTCGCCCGGCGAGTTTTCCTGGAACCTGCGCAAGTCCGTGGAGCAGCGCAACTGCCGCGTGCTGGTCATCGACAGCCTCAACGGCTACGTTACCGCCATGCCGCAGGAAAAACAGCTGATGCTGCAGCTTCACGAGATGCTGTCCTACCTCAACCAGAAAGGCGTGGCCACCTTCCTCATCAACCCGCAGCACGGCCTGGTAGGCACCATGTCCACCGGCAGCCTCAACGTGTCCTACATTGCCGATGCGGTGGTGCTGTTCCGCTTCTTCGAGGCCAAGGGCCGCATCCGCAAGGCCATTTCAGTGATCAAAAACCGTGGCGGCGCGCATGAGGACACCATCCGCGAGTTGAAGATCGATGGCCGTGGCATCGCGGTCAGCGAGGCGCTGGCCGATTTCCAGGGCATCCTCACGGGCACGCCGGAATTTGTCGGCGACAGCGCCGCGCTGCTCGGCCAGACCGATGGCCGATAGCGGCGGAGGGGGGGCGGTCGTCCGCATCGTCGCCCCCTTCGGACGGGATGCGCAGAGCATCGCCGCGGTGCTTGGCGCGGCGGGCGTTTCCACCGGCATTGCGCCAAGCCTGGAAGCCCTGGCCAGTGAGCTGGACGACGATACAGGCCTGGTCGTGGTCACCCAGGAGGCGATGGCAGGCGGCAGCGACGTGCTGCTGCCCGCGCTGCAGCGCCAGCCGACATGGTCGGACCTGCCTTTCATCCTGCTGCGCTCGGCGCGTTCCTGGCGCCGCTCCACCCGCGAGCCGCTGCTGCCGGCGTCGATCAACGTGGTGGAGATGGACCGGCCACTGGGCAGTGTCTCCCTGCTGAGTGCCGTGCAGGGCGCGCTGCGCGCACGCGACAAGCAGTTCCTGGTGCGCGACCAGTTGCGGGCGCTGGACGAGGGTCGCGCCGCGCTGGCCCGCAGCGAAGCCGAGCTGCGCGTGATCGCCGACACGATGCCGGTGCTGATCGCCTTCGTCGATACGGCGATGTGTTTCCGCTTCGCCAACACCGCCTATGAAGACTGGTTCGGCCTGGCTACCGGCGAAGTGATCGGCCGCCACGTGCGGGATGTCATCAGTGAACCCGTCTGGCAGCAGCGCCGGCCGGCGATGGAGGCGGCCCTGCAGGGAAAGGGTGCAGTGTTCGAGATCGAATGGCCACACCGCCTGCGCGGTCGCCGCGACTGCGAAGTACGCTACTCGCCACGCCGCGATGCGCAGGGCCACGTCGACGGCTTCCATGTCTTCGTCACCGATATCACGAGCACCAAGCTCGCGCTTGCCAGCAGCCAGCAGCACGCCCAGGCGTTGGAAGCCAAGGTCGCCGAGCGCACCCGCGAACTGGAAATGCAGATGGCCGCGCGCGAGGCCAGCGAGGCGGCCCTGCGCCAGGCGCAGAAGATGGAGGCGATCGGCCAGCTGACCGGTGGCATCGCCCACGACTTCAACAATATGCTGACCGGCATCCTGTCGGCGCTGGACATCGTGCGGATGCGCCTGGAAATGGGCCGGGTGGATGACCTGGATCGCTTCCTTGAAACGGCCACCGCATCGGGCCAGCGGGCAGCAGCGCTGACCCAGCGGCTGCTGGCGTTTTCGCGCCGGCAATCGCTGGATGCACGGCCGGTGGAGATCAACGCGCTGCTGGACTCGGTGCAGCACCTGCTGCGCAGCACGCTCGGCGAATCGGTGCGGATCGTCGCCGAGCCCAGTGCCGGTGAACTGCATGCCACGCTGGATGCCAACCAGTTCGAGAGCGCGATCCTCAACCTGGCGATCAACGCCCGTGACGCCATGCCCCATGGCGGCCAGCTGACCCTGCGTACTGAAGCCGCCAGCGTAAGCGAGGGGCAGTATCCGGCGGTGCCCGCCGGGTGCTATGTGCACGTGCTGGTGTCAGACACCGGCGCCGGCATGGCGCCTGCCGTGGTCGAGCGCGTGTTCGAGCCGTTCTTCACCACCAAGCCGATCGGCAAGGGCACTGGCCTTGGCATGTCGATGGTCTACGGTTTCATGCAGCAGTCCGGCGGCCATGTTGCCATCCAGTCGCAGGTGGGCGAGGGGACGACGGTGTCCTTGTTCATTCCGATGGACGACGCCCCTGAAGCTGCCGCCCCACAGGCGACGACCCAGCCGATCCGGCGTGGCGCCGGCCAGTCGATCCTGGTGGTGGAAGACGATGCGCAGGTGCGCATGCTGGTGACCGTGGTGCTGGAAGACCTCGGCTACCAGACCCAGGTGGTGGGCGATGCCGATGCGGCGATCCCGATCCTGGCCTCGGCGCAGGTGATTGACCTGCTGGTAACCGATGTCGGCCTGCCCGGCATGAACGGCCGGCAGCTGGCCGAGATCGCCCGCCAGTCACGCCCGTCGCTGCCGGTGCTGTTCATGACCGGCTATGCGGAAAAGGCCCAGGAGCGCGCATCGTTCCTCGACGAAGGCATGGCGATGATCGCCAAGCCCTTCCTCCTGGATGAGTTCAGCACCGCCGTGCGCACCGCCATGCCTGAAGCCCGGTAGCGTCGAGCTTGCTCGACTGCCGTGCCTGTCGATTCCCGTCGCTGCGCTGATCGGTCATCTCTGCGGATTTTTGTAGAGCCGAGCCCATGCTCGGCTGATTTGCCTGGACAAAGGCAGCCGAGCATAGGCTCGGCTCTACAGGAGAGCCATGGCAGCCGAGCATGGGCTCGGCTCTACATCCGCTGCGAAGACTCGCGCACCACCCGCTTCACCGGAATGCTCAGGCTCTCCACCGGCTGGCGGCCGATCAGCGCCAGCAGTTTCTCCACCAGCAGCTGGCCCGCCTGCTTGGTGTCCTGCTGCACCGTGGTCAGCGCCGGCGACACCGAGGCCGCCAACGGAATGTCGTCGAAGCCGGTCACCGCTACGTCCTGTGGCACGCGCAGCCCTGCCTCGCGCAATGCACGCATCGCGCCGATGGCAATAAGATCGCTGGCGGCGCAGATCGCATCGATGCGTTCGCCGCGTGCCAGCAGCGCCTGGCAGGCTTCCTGCCCGGAGGCCTCGGTGGTGATGGCATCGTGCTGCAGCGCCGGGTCGGCGGCAAGGCCGTGCGTGCGCAGCGCCTGGACGTGGCCGCGGTAGCGCTCCTCGAATTCCGGGTAATGGCTGGACGCATGGCCGAGGAAGGCGATGCGGCGGCAGCCCTGCTGCAGCAGGTGGGCGGTGATGTCATGCCCGCCCTGGAAGTTGTCGCTGCCGATCGACACGCCCGGCTGGCCGGGCAGGGCCGCGCCCCAGCGCACGAAATGCGTGCCCTGTTCGACCAGCCGTTGCAGGCGGTCGCGCGACTGGTGGTAGTCGCCGTAGCCGAGCAGGATGATGCCGTCGGCCTTGTTGCTGTCCTCGTAATCGGCCTGCCAGTCGGTGGACAGCTGCTGGAAGGACACCAGCAGGTCCTGCCCATGCAGCGCGCAGGCGCGGGTGATCGAGCCCAGCATCGAGTGGAAGAACGGGTTGATCAGCGAATCGTCATTGGTCGGGTCTTCGAAGAACAGCAGGGCCAGCGTGCCGGCATTGCGCAGGCGCAGGCTGGAGGCGTTCTTGTCGACCTTGTAGTTCAGCTCGCGGGCGATGCGCAGGATGCGTTCGCGGGTTTCGGCGTTGACCATCGGGCTGCCGCGCAGGGCACGCGACACCGTGGGCTGGGAAACCCCGGCCAGGTGGGCGATGTCCAGGGACGTGGCTTTGCCTTTGATGGTCATGGAGGGAGCAGGCTGGGAGATTCACGGATGATGCCACGGGTGGCTGCTGCTGGCCCTGTGGATGTCTTGCCGGGGAGACGGATCGGACAGCGCTTGGCTGTGACGCGACCGGACCCGCCCGGTGCGGACAGGTCCAGACCATTCCTGCTGTCGGCTGGGTTGAACCGCCCCCAAGGCCTGACAGGACAAGGGCCCAGGGGACAATCCGGCCGCCGCCGGGAGCTTCCCTGACCGGGCGGAAGGCGGTGGCGATGATAAGATGGGACATTCTTGAATTCCCCCAAATGCATCGGGGGCGGCCCCGGGCCACTGCCTCCTGCCAGGAGGACGTGCTATCACTGGTGGTCTGCCCCTGTACAACGGACGAACACACCTATGGCGCGTGGCATCAACAAAGTCATCCTGGTCGGCAACCTCGGCAACGACCCGGACGTGAAGTACACCCAGGGCGGCATGGCGATCACCCGCATCAGCCTGGCCACCACCAGCGTCCGCAAGGACAAGGACGGCAACCAGCAGGAGCGCACCGAATGGCACCGTGTGGTGTTCTTCGGCAAGCTCGGCGAAATCGCCGGCGAATACCTGCGCAAGGGCAGCTCGGTCTACGTCGAAGGCAGCCTGCGCTACGACAAGTACACCGGCCAGGATGGCGTGGAGAAGTACTCCACCGACATCATCGCCGACGAAATGCAGATGCTGGGCGGCCGCGGTGAAGGCGGCGGCGGTGGCGGCGGTGGTGGCAACTTCGGCGGCGACCGTCCGCAGCGCCAGCAGGCCCCGCGCCAGGAGTACGGCGGCGGTGGCGGCGGCCAGCGGGGCGGCCAGGGCGGTGGTTACGGCAACCAGGGCGGTGGCAACCAGGGTGGCGGCTACGGCAACCAGGGCGGCAACCAGCGCCCGCAGCCGCAGCAGGCACCGCCGATGGACGACTTCGCTGACGACGATATTCCGTTCTGATGCCTGCCTGGCAGCAGGCGCAGACGTGAATTCACAAGGAGCCCCATTCGTGGGGCTCTTTTTTTTTGCGCGTCCAGTCAGGTGCGTGGTGCCCTGCAGCATCAATTTTCGTGCACCGCGTCTTGCAAAAAAAAACATTCCTCCCGTATGGTGCAATCGATTGCATTGCTGTGAATCCTCAGTGTTTGCACCGGTTGGGAGGCCGGGAAGTGGATGTCGATCCATTCCATCGAACCGGCGCCTGCGCCGGGGCTCACGCGGCGCGAGGCGCTGCGCATGGCCGTCGCCGGCAGCCTGGGCCTGGTGGCGGCGGCAGGCGTTCTGCCCCCTGCCGCATCTGCCGCGCCGCTCAAGGGCCGGCTGAAGCACTCCGTCGCCCGCTGGACCTTCCCGCAGTTGTCGGTCGCCCAGCTCTGCCAGACCGTGAAGGGCCTCGGCTTTGCCGCCATCGACCTGGTCGGCCCGGAGGACTGGCCGACCTTGAAGGCCCATGGCGTGGACAGCTCGATGTGCAACGGCGCCGAGCTGGGCCTGACCAAGGGCTTTGCCGGACGCGGGTTCCACGATGAACTGGTGGCGCGTTACACCCGGCATATCGACCTCGTGGCCGATGCAGGCTATCGCAACCTCATCTGTTTCTCCGGCAACCGCAACGGCATGGACCCGCAGGACGGCATGGCCAATGCAGAGGCCGGCCTCAAGCGCATCCTCGGCCACGCCGAGAAACGCGGCGTCGTACTGGTGATGGAGCTGCTGAACTCCAGGGTCGATCACGCCGACTATCTGTGCGACCACTCGGCCTGGGGCGTGGAGCTGTGCAAGCGGCTCGGCTCCGACAATTTCGGCCTGCTCTACGACATCTACCACATGCAGATCATGGAGGGCGACATCATCGCCACCATCGGTCGGGACCATGCGTACTTCAAGCACTACCACACCGCAGGCGTGCCTGGCCGGCACGAGATCGGTGACCAGCAGGAACTGAACTATCCGGCCATCTGTCGCGCGATCCGCGACACCGGTTTTGATGGGTATCTGGCGCAGGAATTCATCCCTGCAGCGCCTGATCCCGTTGGCTCATTGCGCGAGGCGATCCGTCTCTGCGACGTCTGAAACGATATCCACCCAGGTGATAGACCCATGGCAGATAATCATTACGACGCCATCGTTGTTGGCTCGGGAATCAGTGGCGGTTGGGCGGCGAAGGAACTGACCGAAAAAGGTCTCAAGGTCCTGATGCTGGAACGCGGGCGCAACATCGAGCACGTGAAGGACTACGTCAATGCGATGAAGGAACCGTGGGACTTCCCGCATCGCAACCGGCCGACCCAGGCGATGAAGGCGGCGTTCCCGGTGCTGATGCGCGATTACGCGCTGGCCGAGAACCTGGAGGGCATGTGGGCCGACGAACAGGACTCGCCCTACATCGAGACCAAGCGCTTCGACTGGTTCCGCGGTTACCACGTCGGTGGCCGCTCGCTGATGTGGGGGCGGCAGAGCTATCGCTTCTCCGATCTGGATTTCGAAGCGAACCTCAAGGACGGCATCGCCACTGACTGGCCGATCCGCTATGCCGACATCGCGCCGTGGTACGACCACGTGGAGAAGTTCGCCGGCATCGCCGGTACGCGCGAAGGGCTGGACGTACTGCCTGATGGCGAATTCCTGCCGCCGATCCCGCTGAACATCGTCGAGAAGGACGTCGCCGCGCGGATCCAGAAAGCCTTTGGTGGCACGCGCCACATGATCCACTCGCGCACGGCCAACATCACCAAGCCGATGCCCGAGCAGGGCCGGGTCAACTGCCAGTACCGCAACAAGTGCATCCTCGGCTGTCCCTTCGGCGCCTACTTCTCGACCCAGGCGGCCACGCTGCCGGCGGCGATGAAGACCGGCAACCTGACCCTGCGGCCGTTCTCGATCGTCAAGGAAGTGCTCTACGACAAGGACCGCAAGCGTGCGCGTGGCGTGGAGATCATCGACGCCGAGACCGGCCAGACCTACGAGTACACGGCCAAGGTCATCTTCCTCAATGCGTCGTCGTTCAATTCCACGTGGCTGCTGATGAACTCGGCCACCGATGTCTGGGAGGGAGGACTGGGCTCGTCCTCAGGCGAGCTGGGGCACAACGTGATGGACCATCACTTTGGCGCGGGCGCATCGGGCCGCGTCGAAGGCTACGACGACAAGTACTACTTCGGTCGTCGCCCCTGCGGCTTTTATATTCCGCGCTTCCGCAACGTGGCGGCGGACAAGCGTGGCTACCTGCGCGGCTTCGGCTACCAGGGCGGTGCCAGCCGCAACGGCTGGTCGCGCGAGATCGCCGAGCTGAACATCGGTGCCGACCTGAAGGAGGCGCTGAGCCTGCCGGGTGACTGGCGCATCGGCATGACCGGGTTCGGCGAAATGCTGCCGCACCACGACAACACCATCCGCCTGGACCCCGAACGCAAGGACAAGTGGGGGCTGCCGGTGCTGGCCATGGACGTGGCCATGCGCGAGAACGAGAGGGCGATGCGCAAGGACATGGCGGCCGATGCGGCGGAGATGCTGGAAGCCGCCGGCGTCAAGGATGTTGAGATGCACGACAACGACTACGCGCCCGGCAAGGGCATCCACGAAATGGGCACCGCGCGCATGGGCCGTGATCGGAAGACCTCGGTCCTCAACGCCAACAATCAGGTCTGGGATGCGCCGAACGTCTATGTCACCGACGGTGCGTGCATGACCTCCAGTGCCTGCGTGAATCCGTCGCTGACCTACATGGCGCTGACCGCGCGGGCCGCCGACCATGCCGTGCGCGAACTGAAAGCGGGGAACCTGTGATGGATCGTCGTGAACTGTTGAAGATGATCGTCGCCGCCACCGGGGCGGCGATGATCGGCCTGCCGACGCTGGCCAGCGCCAAATTGCCGGCCGTGGCGCCAAGCGCTGGCTTCTCCGAGGCCGAGATCGCCACGCTGGATGAGATCGCCGAGACCATCCTGCCGCGCACCCGCACGCCCGGCGCGAAGGATGCGGCAACGGGCGCCTTCATGGCGCGGTTCGTGACCGACTGCTACACCGGCCGGCAGCAGGCGACGTTCCGTGCCGGCCTGGCCGACATCGACAAGCGCGCCGGCGGAAGCTTCGTCGCCCTTGCGCCCGATGCGCGTACCATGCTGCTGCGCACGCTGGATGCCGAGGCCCGCAGGCGCGCGGTCGAGGTGAGCGAGACCGGCACCGGGGAAACCGCGAAGGCGATGCCGCATCCGTTCACCATGATCAAGCAGCTGGCCATCTTCGGCTTCTTCACCTCGAAACAGGGCGCGACCGAAGTGCTGAAGTACGTCGCCGTGCCCGGACGCTACGACGGCGACATGGCCTATGTGCCAGGTACGCCGGCCTGGGCCACCAGCTGATGGAGTACGACAGGATGATCAGACCTTTCTTGATGGCTGCGGGCGTGCTGGCGGCGGTGCCGGTGTTTGCGCAGGCCGGTGCGGAGCGTAATCCGGCGAAGACCGAGGTATGGGCGCCGGTGGCGGAGGTCGCCACGCCGGTCGGCGCTGCGCCGTCGGACGCGATCGTGCTGTTCGATGGCAGGGACGTGTCCGCCTGGGAGGCGGAGCAGGGCGGGCGGGTGCCGTGGACGGTGGCCGACGGCGCGATGACCGTAGTGCCGGGCAGCAAGGGCATCCGCACGCGGCAGCGTTTCTGCGACATGCAGTTGCATGTCGAGTGGCGCACGCCGGCCGATACCAAAGGCTTCGACGGCCAGAACCGCGGCAACAGCGGCATCTTCCTGCAGGAGCTGTATGAGCTGCAGGTACTGGACAGCCACGGCAACCCGACCTACGCCAACGGCCAGGCCGGTTCGATCTACAAGCAGGCCATGCCGCTGGTGAATGCCTCGCGTGCGCCCGGCCAGTGGCAGGCCTACGACATCATCTGGAAAGCGCCGCGTTTCTCGTCCGGTGGTGGGCTGACCTCACCGGCGCGCATCACCGTGCTGCACAACGGCGTGCTGGTGCAGGACGACACCGTGCTGGCGGGCCGGACCGAGTACATCGGCGCGCCGTCCTACTCACCGCACGGGTGCGCGCCGCTGTATCTGCAGGAGCACGCCTCCAAGGTCAGCTACCGCAACATCTGGGTGCGCGAGCTGTAACGCTCGCGCCTACTTCGCCAGGAAGCTGGCGAGGTCATCGATCTCCTGCGCGGACAGCTGGGAGAAGGGCGGCATCAGGCCGCCGCCCTTGCTGATCTTTTCCTTGATCTGTGCCGGCGGCAGGCGCTTGCCGATGTCGGTGAGCGCGGGGAACGCGCCGGGCATGCCGGCGCGATCGGCACCGTGGCAGGCCACGCAGTGCGTCGCGTACAGCTTGGCACCGGCAGCAGGGTCTTCCTTGGACCACGCCGGCAGCGCATGGGTCGCCGCGCACAGGGTCAGGGCCAGGGTCAGGACAGTTTTCAAACGAAGCTCCTTTGCGGGCTAGCGCGATGCGCGGGCGGGCAGGGTCAGGTGTTCACGCAGATAGTCGGCCCCGGTCTGGATCACCTTGGCCGGGTCACGCGGCTGGTCGTGCTCGACGATGTACCACGTCACACCCGCACTGGCGGCAGCCGGCAGGATCGCGTTCCAGTCGAGCACGCCCTGGCCGACGGCGGCGAATCCGCCTTCGTCTTCGGCCTGGCCTTTGGGCGCGTTGTCCTTGGCATGCACCGCGAACAGACGGCCGCGGAACTTGCCAAGCATCACCACCGGGTCGTGGCCGGAGCGGGCCACCCAGGCCAGGTCCAGCTCGGTCTGCAGGTTTGGGCCGGCAGCTTCGAACAGCAGCTCCAGGCCGGTGCGCCCATCGAAGTCGACCAGCTCGAAGTCATGGTTGTGGTAGGCCAGGCGCATGCCTTTGGCGCGCACCCGTTCGGAGATGCGGCCCAGTTCCTTGCCCAGCGCCGCCCAGCCAGCGGCATCTTTCGGCCGGTCCTTGCTGTCCAGGTAGGGCACCACCAGCGTGGTGTTGCCGATGGCACGGTTGAAGGCGACCACCTTGTCGAGGTCATTGCGCAGGTCGGCCAGGGCCGTGTGCGAGGAAATCGCCTTGATGCCGTATTTGTCGAGCAGCTGCTTCAGCTCTGCCGCGCTGACGTTCTGCGTGCCGACGGTTTCCACCGCGTGGACGCCTGCGTCGTGGACGATCTTCAACTGCTGGTCGAGCGTGCCAGCGTTGCGCAGCGTATACATCTGCACCGCAATGGGCTTTCCAGCGCCGCCGGTTTCCGCGGCGAAGACGGGCAGGGTGGCGAGCAGAAGCAGGGCGGCGGTGGCGATCCTGCGTGTTGGAGCCTTCATCCGTACATCCTCCGGGGATTCATTCAAGGGTGGCCCAGGCGCGCGACCTGGCCGATGCGATGACGCGGTCGACGATCCGCGCCGAGCGCAGGCCGTCTTCGAAGGTAGGCAGGCCCTGCGGCGTTTCACCGTCGATGGCGCGATAGGTGTCGGCGACGAAGGCCTCGAAGCATTGCGCGTAGCCCTGCGCATGGCCTGGCGGCAATGTCGACAGACGACGCTGTTCGGCACTGCCGGCGCCGGGGCCGCGCACGAAGGTTTCTTCGCGCTGGTCGGGCCGGCCGATCCACAGCCGCTCGGGATCTTCCTGGTTGAACGCCACGCTGGCCTTGGCGCCGTCGATCTCGAACCAGAGGCGGTTGTGCCGACCCGCCGAGACCTGGCTGACGGTCAGCGATGCCAATGTGCCTGCGCCGGTGCGGAACATCGCCATGGCCACGTCCTCGCTGGACACTGCCTGCGTCGCGCCGCCTGTCGCGGGTGTGCTGAAGCTCTGCGCGCCCGCGGCGCTGCGCTCGGTGATCACCGTGGCGAAGGACGCGCTGACCTCGGCGAAGCGCTCGCCGCTGACCCATTCCACCAGGTCGCACCAGTGCGAGCCGATGTCGGCGAACACGCGCGAGGTGCCGCCCAGCACCGGGTCGACGCGCCAGTTGTTGCTGGCCGGGTCCAGCAGCCAATCCTGCAGGTAGCTGCCGTGGATGAGATGCAGGGGCCCGAGGTCGCCGGCGGCGATGCGCGCGCGGGCCTCGCGGACCACCGGGTGGTAGCGGTAGACGAAGGGCACCGTGGCGACAAGGCCGCTGGATGCGGCCAGCGACGCCAACGCCTGCGCATCGTCCAGGGTCGTGGCCAGCGGCTTCTCGCAGATCACGTGCTTGCCGGCTTCCAGGGCAGCCTGCGCCATCGGCCGGTGCAGGTGGTTGGGCGTGCACACATGCACCACCTGCACCTGCGGATCGGCAACGACCTCGTCGATATCGCGGTAAGCGCGCGGCACGTTCCACGCCTGCGCTTTTTCCTGCGCACGGTGCGGTGAAGACGCGGCCACGCCGCGTACTTCGGCACCGGCGAGCAGGGCGGCGCGGCGGTGCACCGCGGCGATCATCCCCGTGCCGACAATGGCGATTCCCAGCTTTGGCATCGGCGTTGTTCTCAGCGTGTAGTGGCTGCGGTCGCGGCGGCGGGGCGGTCGCGGAACAGCAGCAGGAAGGCGATCAGCACGACCAGTGCAACGCCGGCCGGGAACAGCCAGATCTGCTGCCAGTCCGGCCCTGCGGCCGTGGTGTAGTGCTCCACCACCGCGCCGGACAGGAAGGTGCCGATCAGCATGCCCACGCCGTAGGTGGCCAGGGTGATGAAGCCCTGCGCGCTGCTGCGTGCGTCGGGACCCGCATGTGCATCGGTGTAGATCTGCCCGGTGACGAAGAAGAAGTCGTAGCAGATGCCGTGCAGGACGATGCCGATCACCAGCAGCGAGAAGCCACCACCGGCGTCACCGAAGGCGAACAGCGCATAGCGCACCACCCACGCCGCCATGCCAACCGCCAGCATGGTCTTCACCCCCAGCCGCACGAACAGGAACGGCATGGCCAGCATCAGCAGCACTTCGGACACCTGGCCCAGCGACTGCAGGCCGGCCGCGCCGCGCACGCCCAGGTCGTTGAGGTACGGGTTGGTGAAGTTGTAGTAGAACGACAGCGGGATGCAGATGGCGATGGAGGCCAGGAAGAACACCAGGTAGGCGCGCGACTTCAGCAGGCGCAGCGAGTCCAGGCCGAGGATCTGCCCCAGCCCGGCGTCGCGCTGCTTCGCCAGGGGCGGCGTGTGCGGCAGGGTGAAGGCATACAGGCCCAGCAGCAGCGACGCCACCGCCGCCATCCGGAAGGTCAGTTCGAGGCGGTGTGCCTGTTCCCAGCCCAGCCAGCCGATCAGCACGCCGGCGATGATCCAGCCGATGCTGCCGGCCACCCGCACCAGCGGGAACTGTTTTTCGGGCGACTGCATGTGCCGCATCGCCACGCTGTTGGCCAGCGCCAGCGTCGGCATGAACAGCAGCATGTAGCCCATCACGCAGGCCGAGAACGTGCTGAAGCTGGTCGCGGTGGAGGCCAGCCACATCAGCACCGCACCGGCCAGGTGCAGCACCGCCAGGATGCGCTGCGCGGCGAAGTAGCGGTCCGCGATCAGGCCGACCAGGAAGGGAGCGACGATCGCGCCGATGGACTGGCTGAGGAAGGCCGTGGCCACCTGGCTGGCGCTGGCCTGCAGCGGGCCCTGCACCAGGTAGGTGCCAAGGGTGACGAACCACGCCCCCCAGATGAAGAACTGCAGAAACATCATCGCGCCCAAGCGCGACATGGCGTGCGTCATGGCTTGCCCTCCCGGGGCGGTGTCAGCTCAGATTCCCAGCATGCGGTGCAGTGATGCGGCATCGGTGCCACTGTCGGCGAAGTCGTCGAAGGCGCGCCCGGTGACCCGGATGATGTGGTCGCGGATGAAGGTGGCGCCCTCCCGTGCGCCGTCTTCGGGGTGCTTCAGGCAGCACTCCCACTCCAGGACCGCCCAGCCGGGGAAGTCGTACTGCGCGAACTTCGAGAAGATGCCCTTGAAGTCGACCTGCCCATCGCCGAGCGAACGGAACCGGCCCGGCCGATCGATCCAGTCCTGGTAGCCGCCATAGACGCCGCTGCGGGCGCTGGCGTGGTACTCCGCGTCCTTCACGTGGAAGATGCCGATGCGCGCGTGGTAGCGGTCGATGAAGCCGAGGTAGTCCATCTGCTGCAGCAGCAGGTGGCTGGGGTCGTAGAGAATCTTCGCGCGCGGATGATGGTCGACCACGTCGAGGAAGCGCTCGAAGGTCGCGCCGTCGTGCAGGTCTTCGCCCGGGTGGATCTCGAAGCACAGGTCGACGCCGCAGTCATCGAACGCGTCGAGGATCGGGCGCCAGCGGCGGCCCAGTTCGGCGAAGGCTTCTTTCACCAGGCCCGGCGGTCGCTGCGGCCAGGGGTACATGTACGGCCAGGCCAGTGCGCCGGAGAACGTGGCGTGTGCGGTCAGCCCCAGGCGCTGGCTGGCCTTGGCGGCCAGCATCAGCTGATCCAAGGCCCAGGCCTGGCGGGCGGCAGGATCGCCGCGCTTGTCTGCCGGTGCGAATCCGTCAAACAGGGTGTCATAGGCCGGGTGCACCGCGACCAGCTGCCCCTGCAGGTGGGTCGACAGTTCGGTGATCTGCACGCCGTGCCCGGCCAGCATCCCGGCCACGTCGTCGCAGTAGGTCTGGCTTCGCGCCGCCTCGGCCAGGTCGAACAGGTGAGGCGCAGTGGTGGGCACTTGTACGCCAGAATAGCCCAGCCCCGCGGCCCATCCGGCCAGCGTGTCCAGCCGATCAAAAGGAGCCTTGTCGCCGATGAACTGCGCCAGGAAAAGCGCCGGACCCTTGAGCGTCCTCACGTTGATTCGCCCTCGATGCAATCGATTGCATTACCCTAGCATGCGCTTTCCGCAGATCCGTTGTGCAGTGCACAGCGGCAACAGGAGCTAGGACCATGGCAACCATCTACGACATCGCAAAGCACGTAGGCGTCTCCGCCGGGACGGTGTCGCGGGCGTTGTCGCGGCCGGAAAAAGTGCTGCCGGCCACCCGCGCGCGCATCGAACAGGCGGCCGCCACGCTGGGCTATGTGCCCAACACGGTCGCCCGCACGCTGAAGACCCAGCGCAGCGGCAAGATCCTGGTGACCGTGCCGGATATCGCCAACCCGTTCTTCGCGCAGATCCTGCAGGGCGCCGAAGAGGCGGCGCAGGCGGTCGGCTACGCGGTGCTGCTGGGCGATACCCAGCACCAGCCCGACCGCGAGGAACGCTACGCGCAGATGCTCCGGCGCAACGAGGCCGACGGCCTGATCGTGCTCGGCCATCGCCTGCCACCGACCGCGCGCGAGATCGTGCAGGCGCTGGGCGTGGCCGCGCCGGTGGTCAACGGCTGCGAGTTCGATCCCGCGCTGGGTATTCCCAGCGTGCACATCGACAACGCCGCCGCCGCGCGTGCGGTGATGGAGCATCTGTATGCACTCGGCCATGAGCGCATCGCCGTGGTCGGCGGCCCGCCCGACAATCCGCTGCACCAGCAGCGCCTGGAAGGCGTGCGCAGTGCCGGCAAGGCGCGCGGCCGGCTGCGCAGCCTGAGCGTCGTACCCGGTGATTTTTCGCTGGAATCCGGCCATGCCGCGGCGAAGGCGCTGCTCGCGCTTCCGCTCGCGCCGACCGCGGTGTTCTGCTTCAGCGACCAGATGGCGCTGGGCGCGCTGGCTGCCTGCCGCGACCTGGGCATCGGCGTGCCGGACCAGCTGTCCATCGTTGGCTTCGATGATCTGGCCTCGTCCAGCTTCCTGACGCCGCCGCTGACCACCATCCGCCAGCCGATGCGGGAAATCGGTGCGCGTGCGGTCAACCTGCTGCTGGCGATCATCGAGCGCGTCGATGTGCCGCTGCAGCAGACGCTGGATTTCAGCCTGATGGTAAGGGGATCGACGGCGGCGCCCGGGCGCGGATGAGCGCAGGCCGCCACGCATGGCGTGGCGCTACCGCAGGTGGGCCTTGGTGCAGGCCAGCACGTGGTTGTAGTCGCTTGACATGCACTGGTAGAAATCGCGCTTGGCGTCGGTCGCGCCTTCGCAGTCGGCGTCGGTGATCTGCGGCAGCAGGCCGCGCATCGGCGTGGCCATGGCCTCGAACTTGGCGGCATCCATGTAGCCGCCGGCCACGTTCTTCGCGCCCACGTCCAGCATGGTTTCCAGCCCGTAGCGGGCGTTCTCGACGGCCTTGGGGCACGACAGTTCGACATCGGTGCGCTGCACTTCCAGCAGCGAGGCGGCGATGGCCTCGGCATCGGCCTTGACCTGCGGTGGCAGCGGCGTCGTGTCGGCAGCGCCGCCCGCGGCCAGCGTCGGCAGCGGGTAAACCATCAACAGCAGGGCGGCGGGCAGCAGGCGGGGCATCGGGCATCCATGCAGGCAGGTAAGGCGCCAGTGTGCGCTGGCGTGGGCGCGGCCGCCAGAGGGCTGAACGGAACGCCGCGCACTGCCCCGGAACCGCCCTGGCAATCCACTACCATGGGCCACCCCAGTGGATGTGCTGCCATGACCGACGTGATCCTTGCCCCGCCCAGGCCACCTGCCGCGCGCATCGCCGCCTGGCTGTTGATGCTGCTGGGCATGTGGCTGGCCCTGAAGCTGGGCCTGGTGGTCACCCTGCTGTCGGGCCTGCTGGTGTTCCAGCTGACCCACGTGCTGGCCAACACGGTGGAGGGCAAGCTGCCGCCGGGACGGGCGCGCGCGTTCGCGGTCATCCTGCTGTCGGCGGTCATCATCGGAGTACTGGTGCTGGCCGGCATCGGCGTGGCCTCGTTCTTCCGCAACGAGACCGGTGGCCCCGACGTGCTGCTGGCGCGGCTGATGGACATCCTCAACACCTCGCGGCACCAGGTACCCGCACTGCTGCAGCCGTACATCCCCGAAGACCTGACGCGGCTGCGCGAGGCGGTGAACGAATGGGCTGCCGAGCACCAGCGGCAGCTGGGCGTGGCCGGCACGTCGGTGGTGCAGGTGGGCGTGCGCGTGCTGATCGGCATGGTGCTGGGCGCGATGATCGCGCTGTACGACGAGTTGCCTCTGCCGAAGATGGGCCCGCTGGCGCAGGAACTGGTCGGCCGCACCACGCGCCTGGCCGTGGCCTTCCGCCAGGTGGTGTTCGCACAGGTGAAGATCTCGCTGCTCAATACGGTGTTCACTGCGGTGTTCCTGCTGGGCGTGCTGCCGCTGTTCGGCGTGCATCTGCCGCTGTCGAAGACGCTGGTGCTGATCACCTTCCTCGCCGGCCTGCTGCCGGTGGTGGGCAACATCATCTCCAACACCATCATCACCATCGTGGCGCTGTCGGTGTCGTTCTACGTGGCGGTGGCGGCGCTGTTGTACCTGATCGTCATCCACAAGCTGGAGTACTTCCTCAATGCGCGCATCGTCGGCGGCGAGATCCAGGCGCGGGCATGGGAGCTGCTGCTCGCGATGCTGGTGATGGAAGCGGCATTCGGCCTGGCCGGGCTGGTGGCCGCCCCGGTGTTCTACGCCTACCTGAAGCGCGAACTGGTCGACCAGGGCTGGATCTGATCCCAGCCTGGTCGCCATGAGCCGGTAGCGCCGGGCCACGCCCGGCGGAAGCGTGAAGGCTGCGCCACCATTACTGCACACGCCAGTCACCGCACGCGGGGGACGCTGGGCTCCCTCTTTCATCCGGACCCAGCGCATGACCACGCTCACCCTGCCCGAATTGGCGAAGAAGATGGCCGGCATCGATTTTGCGATGCTGCAGACCCACGCAGCCGGCGAGATCGACGGCCGGCCGATGAGCAACAACGGCGACGTGGACTACGACGGAGACAGCTGGTTCTTCGCCCTGGAAAGCGCCGACATGGTGCAGCAGATCGAGGCAGATCCGAAGGTTGCGTTGGGCTTTACCGGCAGCAAGTCGCTGCTGGGCAAGCCACCGCTGTTTGTCCACGTCCGGGGCCGGGCAGAGATCATCCGCGAACGCGCGGTGCTGGCCGAGCACTGGGTTGAAGAGCTGGAGCGCTGGTTCGAGCAGGGCGTGGATACGCCGGGGCTGGTGCTGATCCACGTGCACGCACAGCGCATCCAGTACTGGGATGGCGAGGACCACGGCGAACTGAACGTCTGAACGCCTGCGGCAGCGCCGGGCCATGCCCGGCGGCTCAGGCCCCTTCGAACATACCCTCATCCACCCAGTCGGCCGGTTCCGGTGCCAGCGTGTGCTCCACCGCACGCCGCAGCAACGCCGGGGCGAATGTAATGGCGAATCGTTGCGCAGCAACCCCTGCCTTTGCCATCCTCCCCGCTGATTTCAATCCGTTGGAGCTGTGATGCGTGCTGCGCCCTGGTTGATGGCTGGCCTGCTGCTGCCCGTGCTGGCGGTGGCGCAGCCGACGCGCGCGCCGAAGCCGGCCGTCGCGCAGGATTCCTTCAGCGAACTGTTCGATACCGCGTGCATGCAGCACATCGGCGCCCCGGCACGCCTGCAGGCCCTGATGGAGGCCAATGGGCTGACCCCGCTGCAACCGGCCGAGGCGGCCACCCTGCTGCAGGGGCAGCCGGGCGTGGCATGGCTGGTGCCGCTGGCCAGCGGGCGTTATGCGGTGAGCTGGGCCGACGACGGCACCTGCAGCGTGTATGCGGAGAAGGCCGAGCCGGCGGTGGTGCAGAAGGGTTTCGCGCGGTTGATGCAGGCGGCGCCGAAACCGCTGCAGGTGCGTTCGCTGCCCGGCCGTGGGCCGCTGCCGGCCGACCAGGTGGCCATCCAGTACGGCTGGGCCACGCCCGGCGAAACCAGGCTGCGCGTGCGTTTCCGCCTGGTCACCCGGCAGGCCGCCGAAGCTGGCGTGCAGGCCATGGCCTCGGCCAGCCCGGGTGAAGCCATGCTCGAACAGGCGTCTACGCCGCCGGGCGACACGGCGCCCCCGCGCTAGGGCCGGGCGCGGGTCCTGCGATTCATTCAACGCATCCAGATGTGGTATATCGTTTATCGATAAATCCATCCCGGGCGGCGAGGCTGCCCCACACCGGAGGCTGCTTGACCGCTCGTCCCGCCCGCGCCGAACCCGCGCGAGGCTTGTTCACCCTGGCCCAGACCGCCGTGCAGGCCGTTCGGGCAATGTGCTGGCTGGGCATCCTGGCCGCGCTGCTGGCCGTGCCCCTGGTGGCCTACGACCGGCGCTGGCTGCTGGACAGCGTGCACGACGCGCACGCCGCGGCCGTCCACGGCAGCGATCTGTTCCTGCATTTCTGCATCGGCCTGGGCAGCATCGTCGCCCTGCTGGTGCTGTGCCTGGTGTTCCTGCGGCACCTGGCGCGCCTGCTGCGCTCGGCCGCCGGCGCCCGCCCGTTCACCCATGCCAATGCGCAGCGCCTGCAGCGCATGGCCTGGCTGATGCTGGCGATGGAAGTGCTGTCGATCATCATCGGCGTGTACGCCTCCTGGATGGGCCCGGACTTCGCCTGGATGGAAGTCGGCGGCGGCATGTCCATCACCGGCCTGATCGCCGTGCTGATGCTGTTCGTGCTGGCGCGCGTGTTCGCCGCCGGTGCGGCCATGCGTGATGACCTCGACGGTGTCATCTGATGGCGATCGTCATCACGCTCGACCGCATGCTGCAGGAACGGGGCATGACCCTGTCCGAGCTGGCCGGGCGCATCGACATCACCCTGGCCAACCTGTCCATCCTCAAGACCGGCAAGGCACGCGCCATCCGCTTCTCGACGCTGGATGCGATCTGCCGTGAGCTGCAGTGCACGCCGGGCGACCTGCTCGGGCATGACCCGCTGCAGGCGCAGGACGACGACTGAATCACCCCTCTTTCCCTTACCTCATGAAGAAACGGAACCGAAATGGAATGGTTGGCTGACCCCTCGATCTGGATGGGCCTTGCGACCCTGATCGTGCTTGAGATCGTGCTTGGCATCGACAACCTGGTGTTCATCGCGATCCTGGCCGACAAGCTGCCACCGCACCAGCGCGATCGCGCGCGGGTGATCGGCCTGAGCCTGGCACTGCTGATGCGCCTGGTGCTGCTGGCCGCGCTGGCCTGGATCATGAAACTGACCGAGCCTCTGCTGACGCTGTTCGATCACAGCTTCTCCGGGCGCGACCTGATCCTGCTCGGCGGCGGCCTGTTCCTGCTGTTCAAGGGCACCATGGAACTGCACGAGCGCCTGGAAGGCCGCCAGCACGAGGACAACGGCAAGAAGGTCTATGCCAGCTTCGCGATGGTGGTGGCGCAGATCGTGGTGCTCGACGCGGTGTTCTCGCTTGACTCGGTGATCACTGCCGTAGGCATGGTCGACAACCTGGGCGTGATGTACGCCGCAGTGACCATCGCCATGGTGCTGATGCTGCTGGCCAGCAAGCCGCTGACCCGTTTCGTCAACAAGCATCCCACCGTGGTCGTACTGTGCCTGGGCTTCCTGCTGATGATCGGCTTCAGCCTGGTGGCCGAAGGCCTGGGCTACAAGATTCCGAAGGGCTATCTGTATGCGGCCATCGCGTTCTCGATCCTGGTGGAAGCCTTCAACCAGTGGGTGCGCTTCAACCGCGAGCGCAACGAGCGCCGCCAGCCGTTCCGCCAGCGCACCGCCGATGCAGTGCTGCGGATGCTGGGTGCACGCCCGGCCAACGGCCACAATGACGACGGCGAAGAGGAGCATGGTGATGCGGAGGAGCGCCTGCAGCCGGCCGAGCACGAGATGATCCGCAGCGTGCTGGGCCTGGCCGACCGGCCGGTGTCGAGCGTGATGACGGTGCGTGCCGACGTGCAGTGGATCGACCTGGCGCGCGGCCAGGAAGACGTGGTGGCGCGCCTGGTGGCGTCGCCGCATACGCGACTGCTGGTGGGCGAGGGCGACCTGGACAGGCTGCGCGGCGTGGTGCAGAGCCGCGACCTGCTGGCCGACCTGCTGCAGGGCCGGCCGCTGCAGCTGGAGGGCAACCTGCGCGCGCCGCAGTACGTGCTGTCCAGCGCCAGCGCATTGCAGGCATTGGAACTGATCCGCCAGCACCCGGTGCCGCTGGCGGTGGCCGTGGACGAGTACGGCAGCGTGGAAGGGCTGGTGACCGCCAACGACCTGCTGGCGGCGATCGCCGGCGACCTGGCCGATACCCAGGACGAGCGCTACGGCGTGGTGGCGCAGGGCGAGGACCAGTGGGAGGCCGATGGCGCGCTGACTCTGGACGACCTGCAGCGCCTGGCGGGTGTGTCGCTGCCGCGCAGCAGCGACTACATGACCATTTCCGGCCTGGTGCTGGACCAGCTGGGGCGCCTTCCGGATGAAGGCGATGCCGTGGACGTGGCCGACGTGCGCATCACCGTGCTGGCGATGGAGAAGCGCCGCATCGCCCGCCTGCGCGTGCAAAGGCTGGCGCAGTCGTAACGCGCGGCCGCCTCTTGTAGAGCCGAGCCCACGCTCGGCTGCTTTTGCCTTCTGTAGATCCAAGCCGTGCTCGACTGCTTTTTCCGCAGCCGAGCATGGGCTCGGCTCTACAGTTGGAGCAGCCGAGCATGGGCTCGGCTCTACAGTTGGAGCAGCCGAGCATGGGCTCGGCTCTACAGTTGGGGCAGCCGAGCATGGGCTCGGCTCTACAGTTGGAGCAGCCGAGCCCACGCTCGGCTCTACCCATTGCAATCTCCGCCCGTCACCATGGCGGGCCCCACGTTCTGGAATGCCGCAGTGCTGAGTACGATTGGTTTGTTGATGGGCCTGTACGTGGCCTGGCGCCTGTTCTGGCCGCTGCGCCTGCCGGTCTGGGCCAAGGCCCTGTTGTCGCTGCTGCTGGTGGGTCTGGCCGTGCAGCTGCGCATCGTCGCCACCTTCTGGGGCACGATGGCCTCGCCGGAAATCCCGAAGATGGCCATCGCCCTGCTGGCCACCGGCTCCACCGCCGTGCTGCTGCTGGCGCTGGCGATGCTGCTGTTCGATGCCGGCCTGCTGTTGGCGCGCGTGCTGCGCCTGCCGCGCGCCGTCTCGGCCCTGCGTTTGCCTTTGCTGCGTCCGCTGGCCGCAGGTGTCGCCCTGCTGCTCAGCGCCTACGGCGTCAGCCAGGGCATGGCAGTGCCGAAGCCGCGTCAGGTCGAGGTTGCCATCAAGGACCTGCCGACCGCCTTCGATGGCTACCGCATGCTGCAGCTCACCGACATCCACGCCAGCCGCCTGCTGACCGGCGACTGGGTGCGCCAGGTGGTGGCCGAAAGCAATGCGCTGAGGCCCGACCTGATCGTGATCACCGGTGACCTGATCGATGGCACGGTGGATGCACGCCGCGATGACTTCCGTCCGTTGGGCGACCTGCAGGCGCCGGACGGGGTGATCGCCATCACCGGCAACCACGAGTACTACGCGCAGTACAGCGACTGGATGCAGGCCTTCCGCGCGCTGCACATGCAGGTACTGGAAAACAGCCACACCCAGGTGCGGCGTAGCGATGCGGCGCTGACCATTGCCGGCGTCACTGACCCGGTGGCGGCGCGCTACGGCCTGCCGCTGCCCGACCTGCAGGCGGCGCTGGCCGGTGCCGATCCGGCCGCACCGGTGATCCTGCTCGACCATCGCCCGCGGAACGCCGTCGATGCGGCCGCGCGCGGGGTGAAGCTGCAGCTGTCCGGCCATACCCATGGCGGGCAGATCATCGGCATGGACCAGCTGGTGAAGCGGGCCAACGGTGGTTTTGTCTCCGGCCGCTACGAGGTGGATGGCATGACCCTGTACGTCAGCAACGGTGCTGGCCTGTGGGCCGGTTTCCCCGCGCGCATCGGCGTGCCCTCGGAAATCACCCTGTTCACCCTGCGTCGCGCGCCCTGATGTCGGCCCTGGGGGCAGAGCCCGTTCCCTGCGGAGATGGGATCCGACCCCACGCCCTGCCTGCAGATGCACCGCGCCGTCACCCCGCGCGTGACACCCTCCGGCCATGAATGAAATGACGGCGGCGCGGCAGCGCTCGATGTGGGTCGCGGGCCTGTCCACCGTGGTGGAGTGGTACGACTTCACTCTGTACCTGTATTTCGCCACCGTGTTGTCGCGGGTGTTCTTCGGTGGCGGCGAGCAGGCGATGCTGGTCACGCTGGCGGGCTTCGCCGTCTCCTACCTGATGCGTCCGCTCGGCGCACTGTGCTTCGGCCACCTCGGTGATCGCCTCGGCCGGCGCTGGATGCTGCTGGCCTCGATGGCGCTGATGGCAGCGGCAATGCTGGCCACCGCCCTGCTGCCGACTGCAGCGACGGCGGGCACTACGGCCGGCGTGCTGCTGCTGGTCCTGCGCTGCGTGATGGCCTTTTCGGTGGGCGGCGAATACACCGGCGTGGTCGCCTACCTGCTGGAAAGCGCACCGGCCCGCCGTCGCGGCCTGGTGACCTCGCTGGCCTCGGCCGCCAGTGAAGTGGGCGCGCTGCTGGCGGTGGCGCTCTCCGCGGTGACGGTGGCGATGCTGACGCCCGCACAGCTGGATGGCTGGGGCTGGCGCATTCCATTCTTCGTCGGTGCCGCGCTGGCGCTGGTAATCCTCATTGCGCGTTCGGGCATGCATGAATCACCCGAGTTCGAGCGCCAGCGTCGCGAGGGCAGCATTCCGGCGACGCCGCTGCGCCACGTACTGCGCAACCATCCCGGCGCGGTGGCGCGTACCTTCGCGATTTCCGCACTCGGTTCGATCACCTACTACGTCGGCATCACCTATGTGCCGGCGTTCCTGCACGCGCAAGGGCACGATGAAGGCGATGCGCTGTGGCTGTCGACGGTGGCGGCGGTGGCAGTCATCGCCATCACGCCGCTGTGCGGACTGCTGTCCGATCGTTTCGGGCGGCGGCCCATGCTGCTGGGTCTGACGGTGCTGGCAGCGCTGCTGCCGTTGTCGATGTTCGGCTGGATGGCCGAAGCCGCGCCACTGGGCATCGCGCTGGCGGCGGTGGTGTTGGCCTGCGTGGCCGGCGGCATCAGCGCGGTGGCGGCACCGGCCACGGCCGAGCAGTTCCCGGGCGAGGGCCGGGTGAGCGGGCTGGCGCTGGGGGTGACCATGGCCACGGCGGTGTTCGGTGGTGCGACACCGTGGCTGGCGCAGTGGTGGGTGGAACGCAGCGGCTGGGCGGCGGCGCCGGGCGCGATGATCGCGCTGGTGGCGGTGCTGGTGCTGCCGGTGCTGTGGACCCTGCCCGAGACGACCCCGGGCAGGGGCAAGCGCTAGGCGATCAGACCGCCAGGGTCTGCGCGATGTCGGCCAGCACGGCCGGCGCATCCACGCCGATGGCGATCGACTGCAGCACGTGGCCATCCCACACGCTGGGGCCGAAGGCCAGGCCTTCCGGCTTGGGGATGGTCATGCCGCGGGCAACGCCGTCGGTGGCCACGCGCACGCTGGCGCGCTCGAACTGGAACAGCTCCGGGCGGGTCAGGGCGATGCAGGCGCAGCAGTCGTGCACGACCATGCCCTTGTGCCCAGCCTGCAGGTAGAAGTCCACGTAGTCCTGCGACAGCGCACGCACCAGCGCGGCATCGGCACCGCCGATGGCAGCCAGCGTGTCCAGACCGTCACGGTCCATCTCCACGCGGGTGGTGACGTCCAGGCCGATGGCGGTGACCGGCCACTGCGCGGTGAACACGATGTCGGCCGCTTCGGCGTCGCCCCAGATGTTGGCCTCGGCGGCCGGGGTGATGTTGCCGTTGACGTGGAACGCGCCGCCCATGAGGACCACGCCGCGCACCAGGCCGGCGATGTCCGGGGCCTGCTGCAGGGCCAGGGCCAGGTTGGTCATGCGGCCGACCGCGACCAGGGTCACTTCGCCCGGGTGGGCGCGGACCAGGTCGATGATCAGCTGGTGGGCCGGGCGCGCATCGGCGGCCACGTCCAGCGCAGCCGGCACCGGGTGGTTGCCCAGGCCGTTGTGGCCATGGATGTGCACCGGCCAGGCTTCCGGGGTGGCTTCGGGCTGCAGCGGGCCGGCGGCGCCGCGCGCGACCGGGGCGGCAAAGCCCCAGGCCTGCTTCAGGTACAGCGCGTTGTGGGTGGTCGAATCCACCGACGCATTGCCGAAGGTGGTGGTGACGCCGACCAGGTCGATCTGGGCGTGCTTGTGCAGGTACAGCAGGGCCAGCGCGTCATCGACGCCCGGATCCGTATCGAAAATGACTTTCAGCATGTTGTTGTTCTTCTTCTTCCGTGTGGTGCAGGGGGGCCGGCGGGACCCAGGAGCCGGGCCGGCGCGCCCCACATTGTCCCATCTTCATGACAGGCAGGGCGAACCGCGGGCGTCGGCCCTATCATCGCCTTCAAGGCGGGTATCGACTAGAACCGTCTGAGGGCTGTCCTGGCAGCCTCTGATCCATCATCATCAATCAAGAGCCAGCGCTGCTTTCCATGGCCGAGATCTGTCATGCAAAGACCAGCGCCACCTCCATGTTCCAGCAGCGGAAACCAGGTTCTTCGCAGCAGGTAACTTCTAATTGAACCAATTCCAGAAAGGCGTGGAAAGATAGCGGTGAAATATCATCTGACAGAGGGAAAACTCAATGGGCCAGCTGAAACTTCCGCTATCGAGGGCCTGTCAACGCAGCTGGAAGTGGCACTTCCTGAGAGTTACTTTGAGTTCCTGAAGGCGCACGATGGTGGCGAAGGATTCGTGGGCGATAACTACATCGTTTTCTGGAAAGCAGAAGAGGTAGTCGATTTCAATGGCGAATATGAAGTCGAGATATATGCGCCAGGGATATTCCTGTTCGCTTCTGACGGCGGAGGGGAGGGGTATGGGTTTGACACTCTGGATGCAGCCATGCCGATAGTTCGGATACCGTTCATAGGCATGGAACGTCAGTATGCCATTCCGGTAGCAGGCGATCTTTCCGAACTTTTTGCTCGATTGGCAGAGCGGAACGAATGACCTGAGCAGGCAAGCCTCTTCCGTGTGGTGCAGGGGGCGGCGGGACCCTGGGACCGCTGCGGCGGTGCTATCGTCAGGGGGTATCCACGGAAGGAGAACCGCCATGAAGACCCCCGCGATCCTGCTGGCCGGGCTGCTGTGCCTGGGCGCCGTCGCGCCGGCCCTGGCCACCTCGGTGGCGCCGAAGCCGCTGGCGGAAATGGTGGCGGAAGCCGACCAGATCGTCCGCGCCAGGGTGGTCGATGTGGAGATGGTCGATGGCAAGGGACGGCCGCTGACCGATCCCGGATCGCGCACCGGGCCAGGCTTGGAAAACGAGATCCGCTTGGTCCTGCAGGTGCAGGAAGTGCTGCGGCCGCGGGAGGGCAAGGTGCCGGCGACGATCCGGGTGCCGCTGTGGACGATGTGGCATTACACCTTGGGCCATATCCGGGAGGCCACGCTGGGCAGCGAAAGCCTGTTCCTGCTCAAGGGCGAGCGCCATGCACCGGTCTATCCGACGGGTTTCCAGCAGCCGCTGGATGAGCGCGCGCAGATCCAGTCATTGATGGTGGCGCCATGACCGCGCCGGTTCGCTGCTGCGGAGGCGCGCCATGCTGGTGGTGACCCTGGTCCTCATCGCCCTGGTGCTGGGCTTGAACCTGGCCGCCACCTATGTGGTGGTGCGGCGCGACGACGTGTCGGTGGGAGGACGGACGGTGCAGCTGCTGCTGGTCTGGCTGCTGCCGCTGGTCGGCGCGATCCTGTGCATGGCGATCGCCACCGCCGATGGCTCGGTGAGCCGCAGTGATGGCAGCTTCGCGGGCAGCTACGACTCCTCGGGCGGGTATGCCAGTGACAGCCACGGCAGCCACAGCCATGGCGGATCGGACTGTAGCAGCGACAGCGGTGGCGGCGATGGTGGCAGCTGCGGCGATTGAGGCGCAGCTGGCGATCCGCCGCCATCGGTAGCGGCCATGCCCGGCGAGGCAATACCCGCTCAGCCGCCGCCTTCGGTCGGCAGCGGTGCGGGCACGTTCAACAAACCGCCATCGGCCACGTACGCGGCCAGCGCCTGGCCCTGGCTCAGCAGGTGGCGTTCCATGGTGCGCTCTGCCGCCTGTGCGTCACGGCGGCGGAAACAGTCCATCAGCTCGCGATGCTCGGCCAGCGACTGCGCCGTGCGGCCCGGTGCCAGCAGCTGGCGGCCGCGGTGCATCTTCAGGATACGGTGCAGGTCGTGGGTGATGCGGATCAGCCAGGGGTTGCCGGCGTAGTGCTGCACGGTTTCGTGGATGAGGTAGTTGTTGCGGTAGTACTCGGCGATGTTGCCATTGGTCGCTGCCGCTTCCATCGCCGCATGCAGGTCTTCCAGCTGCTGCACGCCGGCGTCGTCGATGTGCTTGACCGCCTCATGCGCGCAGCGGCCTTCCAGCATCGCCATCACCGGAAAAAGCTGGTTGAGGTCTTCCAGGGTCAGCCGGGTGACCCGCGCACCGCGGCCGGCATCGATCTGCACCAGCCCTTCGGCGGCCAGCAGCTTCAACGCCTCGCGCAGCGGCGTACGGCTGATGCCGAGTTCCTCGCACAGCGCGGGTTCGTCGATCCATTCGCCCGGCGGCAGCCGGTAATCGTAGATGCGCTCGCGCACATGCCCGGCCACCTCTTCGTACAGAGGTGCGCGCTTCTTCGGCGAACGCGGGGCGGGAGCAATGGCCATGGTGGAAGTGTACCGCCAGGTAGTGCCGGCCGCTGGCCGGCAACCCATGATCGCTGGATGGCTTCATGAGATTGCCGGCCAGCGGCCGGTACTACCGTTGGGTGGTTACATCCAGCCCGGCACCACGAACACCAGCCAGGCCAGCAGCGGCCCAAACGCCACCACCAGGCCGCTGTACACCAGGAAGCGGCGGAACAGCGTCTCGCGCTCTTCCTTCGCGGCCGAGGCCACCACCAGCGCGCCGTTGGTCGAGAACGGGCTGACGTCGACGATGGTGGACGACACGGCCAGCGCGCAGATCACGCCGGCAGCACCCAGGTGGCCCTGCATCAGGAACGGCACCGCCAGCGGAATGGTCGCGCCCAGCACGGCCGCCGACGAGGCGAATGCGGACACGATGCCGCCGACATAGCAGACCAGCAGCGCGCCCAGCAGCGGGATGCCGATGCTGGAAACACCATGGCCGATGAAGTCCACCGCGCCGGCGTGTTCGAGCACGCCGATATAGGTCACCACGCCGCAGATCAGCAGCACGGTCGACCAGCTGATGCCATCGACCGCACCCTTCTGGCTCTGCGGCGAGAGCAGGGCCAGCGCCACCGCGACGGTGATCGAGACCAGGCCGACGTTGAGGTTGTAGATCAGCGCGGCCACGCCAAGGCCAAGCAGGCCGATCAGGGTGAACAGACGCTCGCGGGTGAAGCCCACCGCATCCAGCGCGGCGGGGTCATTGGACAGCGTGCCACCACCGGCCGACACCAGCGCGCCGTGGCCTTCGATGGCGAACTGCCGCGACGACGCCTGCGGGCCACCGGCCATGGCGAGCTCGGCGTCGCCGACGCCACCGGTGGCGGTGATCGAACCGCGACGCATCAGCGCGATGCCACCGAAGGCCAGGAAGCAGATGATCGCCATCATGAAGTTGAAGCCGAGGCTGGTCAGGAACACTGCCATCTCGGTCACGTCCAGGCCGGCCTTCTGCACCACGCCGTTGGTGATGCTGCCGTAGACGCTGATCGGCGAGAAGCCACCGGCCTGCGCACCATGGATCACCAGCAGGCCCATCATCAGCGGATTGATGTTGTACTGCTTGGCGAAGCGCAGCGCGACCGGGCCGATGATGGCCACCGCCGCCGGGCCCAGCGCACCGAAGGCGGTCAGCACGGCGGTGATGACGAACATCACCCACGGAATGGCCACGATGTGGCCGCGTACCGCTTTCACCGCCCAGTGCACCAGCAGGTCGATGGTGCCGTTCTTCTGCGCGATGGCGAACAGGTAGGTGATGCCGACCAGGGTCAGGAACAGATCACCGGGGAAGCCGGCGAGCACGTCCTTGCCACCCATGTCGACGAAGATTCCGCCGATGATGAAGGCGAGGGCGAAGGCCACCGCACCCATGTTGATGGGCATCGCGGTGGCGACGATGAACATGATCACCAGACCGATGATCGTTGCGATTTGTGGACTCATGCGCCCTCCCAGACACGTGACTCGGGTACAACTCGGATGGTGACCCGCCATCCCGGGGTAAGGCGTCGTACAACGTGATGCGTGATACGTACTGCTCGAACCCGTTACTGCAGCCGCTCCAGCGCGCTGCGGACCCATGCCGTCGCGCCGTCCAGGCTCTGGAACTCTTCCACCGCGCGCACCTCGCAGCACGGGTAGGACGGCGCGACCATGCGCGCTAGTGCATTGCCCGGGCCCAGCTGCAGGAATACCCGCGCGCCGCGCTCGAAGGCCTGGCGCATCACCTGCGCCCATTCAATGGTCTGTGCCAGCTGCGCCGACAGCGTGTGCACCGCCGCTGCGCGGTCCCGCACCGGGCGCGCATCGATGCCCGCCAGCAGCGGCAGGCGCGGGGCCCGCAGCGGCGAGGCATCGAGTGCGGCGGCGAAGGGTGCGAGGGCAGCGTGCAGCAGCGGCGTATGCGCGGGGACATGCACCGGCAGCGGGCGGATCTCCGCACCCTGCGCGCGCGCGGCATCGGCCAGCGCCTGCAGGGAGTCCTGCGTGCCGCCGACGATGAAGTGATCGCGGCCGTTGGCAATCGCCACATGCGCGCCGTGTGCTTCACACAGCGGCTGCAGGGTGTGGCGCTCCAGCCCCAGCACGGCCTGCATGCCTGCATCGGCGGGGCTGGCGGCATCCATCAGTCGCGCGCGCTGCGCGGCCAGGCCCAGGCAGGTGCTCGCATCAACGCTGCCGGCAACCGCATGGGCGGCCAGTTCACCGATGCTGTAGCCGGCCACCAGCAGCGGTGCCGGCAATGCTTCGCGCAGGCCGTGCCAGTGCGCCAGCGTTGCGGCACACAGCAGCGGTTGCGCCAGCGCGTTGTTGAAGCGTGCTTCGTCGGCGGCGGCCGCGAATACATCATGGCCGAGCACGGCGCTGGCCGACGCCAGCACGTCGCGGGCCGCTGGCAACTCCCGTACGCGGTCGAACATCGCCGCGTGCTGCGCACCTTGTCCGGGGCAGAGCAGGGCAAGGCTCATGCGCCCTCCTGCTGCAGCAGGAACCAGCTGCAGGCCAGCAGGTCGGCGCTTCCACCCGGGCTCAGGCGGCGTGCGATGAAGCCCTCACCGATGTCGTGCAGGCGTACCTGCCAGCCGGGTGCGAAGGCACCGCCTGCCTCGATGAAACGACGCGCCTGCTGCTGCGCCCAGGCCAGGCCCTCTGCGCCGCCGCGGTGCAGCAGGTTGAGATCGTCCACCTGCGCGACCAGCTGCATCAGGGTCTGGCACATCGCCGCATCACGTGGCAGGCCGTTGTGCAGGGCATGGCGCAGGGTCGGTACGGCCAGGTGGCGCAGCACGGGGTAACCGGCGGCGGCCTGTTCGCGCACGCCCGGCACGCCATGGCGCAGGCGCGCGCGCTGGCCGGGGCTGTTCGCATCCAGCGGCGCAGTGGCGAACGCATCGACCCAGTGCTGCACGGTCAGGCAGACCTGCGTGGCCGGCGCGGCGTGGCCCTGCTGGCGGCGGCAGCGTGCGGAAGCTGCCACCAGCAGGCCCAGGCTGAAAATGGCGCCGCGGTGGGTATTGATGCCGCCGGTAGCGCGCAGCATCGCGTGCTCGGCGGCGATGCCATGCGCGCGCAGGCTGGCAAACGGCGCATCAGCGGCACCGGCGTCGGCAATCGCGGTGAAGTAGTGGCGCAACGCGAACAGGCTGCGCAGGAACGTACCGGCATCCATGTCGTCATGACTGCCGGTGTCGAACGGAGTGACCAGGCCCGGCTTGGGTGCGCAGGCCAGTTCGGCATGCAGGCTGGCGATGGCCAGGCGGCCCAGGCGCGCGCTGTCGACGCGGCGCGCGACGGGGCGGCCAGCGTGGGCCTGGCCGTTCATGCGGCCACTCCGGTGGCCATGAACAGCCGTTCGCGGGCTTCCAGTGCGGCACCTTCCAGGCGTTTGACCAGCACCTGGCGGCTGCCACCGGCGTACTCGCGCCAGTTCACCGCCCCGCCGTCGGCCAGGCACAGTTCGCCGTCGACCCGACGGCCGTGCTCGGCCTCCCACTGCTGCAGTCGCGCCACCAGCGCATCGGCTTGGGTCGTGGCGTCCACCTGCCACAGCAGGTCGATGTCCGATGCGGCATGCACGTAGGGCAGGCCACTCAGGTGCTGCCAGGCGAAGGCACCGAACACACGGCCCGGGGCAAGGCGCGCCAGTGCGTGCAGCGCGGCCTGCCAGTCGTTGGCAACGCCGGGGGTGAGGATGGCTTCCAGCGTCGGCGGCGGCTGCTGGCGCTGCACGTCGTGCAGCGGCACGCGCAGGGCCAGGCGCTGCTTGCCTTCGCTCGGCGGCAGCGGCACGCCGAGTCGCAGCCGCGGGTCGGGATCATCCACGGCACGCCGTGCCACCATCGCGGGCAGCCCCTGCGCGAACCACGCCGCCAGGCGAGGTTCCTGCGCGGCCACGTCGGCCCGCCAGTCGGCATGTGCCGACAGCCAGACCAGCGTATGGCGGGCGGGCCGGTCAGGCATCCCCGCGGGCCACCGCAGAGCAGACATCGGCCGCCAGCGCACGGCCACCACGTTCGGCGCCGCGTGCGGCACGCAGATCGCCGTCGCTGGGCGTGCGCAGCGCCTGCAGCAGGTGCTGGGCGAGGTCGCCGTCCCACAGCGATTCGACCGCGCCCATCGACACGTAGTTGGCCACGCCCGGTGCGAACACCGGCGAGCTCTGGCTGAGCGCCTGCAGTTTTTCCAGCGGTCGCTTGGTTACCCGCGCCATCGCGCGCAGGTCCATCACCCGCACCTGTGCATCGGGCAGGGCATGGATGTGGTCGGCCATCAGGCCGAAGGACAGGAAGCCGCCGCTCACCGATTCGCCGTAGACCAGGGTGACCAGGCGCGCGCCACGACGGCGGGCCAGGTCGAGGGTCTGCGCGAGGTGGGCGAAGTAACCGTTGATGCCCAGCAGTTCATCGCGGCGTGCCAGGCGCTGGCCGGCGGTGTCGGCCAGCATCACGATCGGCCGCTGCGGGTGTGCGGCGGTACTGGCCAGCACGGTTTCGGCCAGCGCCAGCGCGTGGTCGACGCCGACTTCGATGCGGTCGGTGGTACCGATCACGGTCACTTCGCCATCTTCGGTAGTGGCGGTGCCGGTCAACACCGAATCGTGGCTGTCGATGCGGTGGCCGCGCGGGAACAGGGCGTCGAGCAGGGTCTGCAGCGGGGCACTCATGGCAGGCTCCGGTCGGCGGTGGCGGCGAGGAAGGCGTCGGTGTCCAGCAGCGGCAGGCGCTCGGGCTCGGCGATGCCCTGGCGGGACCAGATCTCCAGTCCATCACGGCAGTCGCCCCAGGCCTGCACGCGTGCCTTCAGCGCGGTGTGACGGGCCTGCAGGGCGGCCAGCGCAGCATCGGAATCTTCGCTTGCGGCGTCGGCTTGCAATGCGTCAACGGCGGCACCGGCGAAGGCCTCGATGGCGTCGGGCACCAGCACCTGCGCCTGGTCGATCAGGTAGCGATGCTTGCCACCGGTCACGCGCCAGACCAGTGCGCGGTCGCGCGAATCGAATTCCTCCACGCCGCGCACGGTCTCGATCACTTCCGGCCCGGAAAGCGACAGTCGGCCTTCCTCGGACATGATGACGGTAGTGCAGCAGCGGGCGACGATGCCCATGCCGCCGAACGCGCCGTTGCCGCTGCCGATCAGTGCCACCACCGGTACGCCAGCAGCGCGTGCGCCCAGGGTGGCGCGCATGATTTCGGAAATCGCAATCAGGCCGGCATTGGCTTCGTGCAGGCGCACACCGCCGGTATCCAGCAGCAGTAACACGCCATCGGGGCGGGTTTCCGCCGCGCGGCGCAACAGCCCGGTCAGCTTGGCGCCATGCACTTCGCCGACGCCACCGCCCATGAATTCACCCTGCTGCGCGGCCAGCAGCACGCGCTTGCCCTGCAGCGTCGCTTCACCCACGACGATGCCATCGTCGAAGGCGGCCGGCTGGTCGAGCTGGGCCAGGTGCGGGCTCATCATGCGCCGCGCGGGGCCGAGGAATTCGCGGAACGAACCGGCATCGACCAGCCCGGCGATGCGTTCGCGTGCATCGGCTTCGTAATAGCTGTGGCGTTGCACGTGGCTCATGGCGTGCCTCCGGCCAGCAGGGTTTCCACGGCCTGGTCCAGGCGCAGGCTGACCACGGCCGGGGTTGCACCGGCATCGTTGATCGAGACGCGCACGTCGCGCAGGGAATGGCGCTGGGCAAAATCGGCGATGACCGCCTGCCAGATGGTGCCGAAGCCCTGCGCGGCGGTGATGATGCGCACCGTCATTGCACCGTCCTGCGCGGCGGGCTCCAGCAGGATTTCCAGGTTGCCCGAGGCGAGCACGCCCACCAGCACCGCATCGCGCGGGAACTGCACGGGGGTACGGCCGTCGAATCGATAGTCGAGGGTTTCCATGCTCAGCCCCTTACCAGTTGCGGAAGCGCTTGGGCGGGTCGTACAGGCCGCCGGACCAGCGCACCAGGTCCTTCACCGAACGCGCGGCCAGCAGGTCTCGGCTGGCATCGCGCGGCGAGATGCCGAGATCTTCAGGACGACGGATCACGCCGCGGTCGCGCAGGTTTTCCACCATCGCGCGGTCACGGCCGAGGCCGACGGCGGTGTAACCGGAGACGCCGCGGATCGCCTGTTCGCGTTCCTCCGGCGTGCGGCACAGCAGCAGGTTGGCGATCCCTTCCTCGGTCAGCACGTGGCTGACGTCGTCGCCGTAGATCATCACCGGCGGCAGCGGCATGTCCGCGCGCTCGGCCAGTTCCCAGGCATCGAGGCGTTCAACGAAGGCCGGCGCCATGTGCTCGCGGAAGGTTTCCACCATCTGCACCACCAGCTTGCGCCCGCGCGGCATCTCGCCCGGCCGCGCGGCCTGCTGGCCGGCCTTGATCCAGGCATCGCTGGCGTGGCGGCGGCCGCGTGCATCGGAGCCCATGTTGGGTGCGCCGCCGAAGCCGGCGATGCGGTCGCGGGTGGCGGTGGAGCTGTTGCCCTGCAGGTCGATCTGCAGGGTCGAGCCGATGAACATGTCGCAGGCATACAGGCCGGCGGTCTGCGAGAACGCGCGGTTGGAGCGCATCGAACCGTCCGCGCCGGTGAAGAACACATCGCTACGTGCGGCGATGTACTTCTCCATGCCCAGTTCCGAGCCGAACGAATGCACCGATTTGACGAAGCCCGATTCGATCGCCGGAATCAGTGCCGGGTGCGGGTTCAGCGCCCAGTGCTGGCAGATCTTGCCCTTCAGCCCCAGCGATTCGGCATAGGTGGGCAGCAGCAGTTCGATGGCCGCAGTGTCGAAGCCGATGCCATGGTTGAGGCGGTTGACGCCGTACTCGGCGTAGATGCCCTTGATGGCCATCATCGCCATCAGCACCTGGATCTCGGAGATCTGTGCCGGGTCGCGGGTGAACAGCGGTTCGATGTGGTTCGGGCGCGGCGCCTGCACCACGAAGTTGACCCAGTCAGCGGGGATATCGACGCGGGGGAGGGTGTCGACGATTTCGTTGACCTGGGCGATGACAATGCCGCCACCGAAGGCGGTGGCCTCGACGATCACCGGAGTGTCTTCGGTGTTTGGGCCGGTATAGAGGTTGCCGTGGCGGTCGGCGGCCTGCGCGGCGACCAGCGCCACGCGCGGGGTGAGGTCGATGAAGTAGCGGCCGAACAGTTCCAGGTAGGTGTGGATGGCACCGATCTGGATGCGTCCCTCGGCTACCAGGTTGGCCAGCCGCACCGATTGCGGTCCGGAGAACGAGAAGTCCAGCTTCGACGCGATGCCGCGCTCGAACACATCCAGGTGCGAGGGCAGGGACAGCACCGACTGCACCATGTGCAGGTCGTGCACGCGGGCGGGGTCCAGATCGGCGAGGGACTGGGCGAGGAAATCGGCCTGCTTCTGGTTGTTGCCCTCCAGGCAGACCTTGTCGCCCGGTTCCAGCAGGGCGTGCAGCAGTTCGGCCACATCCGCGGCGGCGACCTCGCGGCCCCTGGTCCAGGGCGCGGCCCGTTCCAAGCGGGCCTGGCGGCTGCGTTCCAACGTATCCCAGCTCGGGTTCATCCAACGGCTTCCGATTGGTGTTGGAATAATTACGGCATAATTATGGAGCGGTGTGCAACCCGCAGCGCAGCAAAAAAAGGGCCCGCACGCAGGCGGGCCCATTCATGTAGGCCACGACCCTTGGTCGTGGCAGTGCGGGGGAGGCAAGTGCCGACCAACGGTCGGCCCCCACCGGGATTGCGCCCGGTGTGGGGTCAGAGCCCTTTCCTGCGGAAAGGGATACGACCCCGGGCATGCGGCGACCTTAGAACTTCCAGCGCAGGCTGGCCGCCACGAAGCGCGGTTCGCCGTAGTTGTTGTAGTCCAGGTTGGCCCAGTAGGTCTTGTCCAGCGCGTTGCGCACGCTCAGCGTCGCCGTCCAGTTGTCGCTGATGCGGTAGTTGGCGTTGAACTGCACCAGCGCATAGGCCGGCTGGTTCACCGTCACCGTGCCGCCCAGCGGGTAGGGGATGTTGTAGCCCTGCACCTTGCTCTGCCACTGCACGCCGGCGCCGACGCTCAGGCGGTCGAGCACGCCGGGCAGGCGCACCTGGGTGTTCAGCTGCAGCAGGTCCTCGGCCGGGTTCGCGTACAGCAGGTCGGTCGCGGCGCGCGTGACCTTGACGTGGGTGAAACCGGCATTGACCGTCCAGCCGGGCAGGATCTCGCCGTTGATGTCCATTTCCCAGCCGCGCGCCTTGGTGCCGTTGATACCGATGTAGGCCGAGCTGCCATCGCTGAGCGAACCGTCCGGCACGCTCATGTCACGCACCGCGTAGTTGTCCTGCTTGGCTTCGAACACCGCCGCATTGGCGGTCAGGCGGCCGTCGAACCACTGCGTCTTGATGCCCGCTTCGACGTTGGAACCCTGCACCGGCGCCAGCAGGTTCTCGTTCCTGTCCTTGTAGTTCTGCGGGTTGAAGATCTCGGTGTAGCTGGCGTAGACGGACACGTCCGGGGTGATGTCGTAGACCAGGCCCACGTACGGCGTGACTTCGTCGCTGACCTTGTACGCACCGCTGGTGCCGGTGTACGCGCCGGTGGCGTTGTAGGTGCGGGTGCGGGTTTCCCAGCGGCTCAGGCGTGCGCCGGCGATCAGCGCCAGCGGGTCGGCCAGGCGCAGGCGGGTGGCCAGGTACACGCCACTCTGTGTGGTCCTGGCCAGGCGGCGCGCACCGGTGCGGGTGTAGGTCACCTCGGAGATGTCGCCGTTCCAGTCGTAGATGTTGGGGATGTAGTAGCAGCGCTCGTTACCGCAGCGCGCCCAGTCGCTCGGAAAGTTCAGCGTGGTGGTGTGGGTGGTGGCTTCCAGGTCCGACCACTGCGTGCCAAGGGTCACGTCGTGCTCCTGGCCCCACAGGCTGAAGGTGCCGGTCAGGTAGGCATCGACGTTGCGGCGGGTGTCTTCGGCATCGCCGGCGGCGGCGCGCAGGAAGATGCCCGAGCCGTCCACCGGGTTCGGGTTGCCGGTGCCGTACAGGCGCACGTTCTGCACGTTGCCGCGGGTGTAGGAGGTGTTGACCTTCAGCAGCCAGTCGTCACCGAAGCGCTGCTCGAGGTTGGCGAACACGGTGCTGGTTTCGCGCTGCCAGTAGCTCCACTTCGGCGACACGTTGGTCGAGCGCGGCAGGTGGGCGAAATTGCCCTGGCTGTCGAAGAACGGCACGGTGCCCCAGGTCGAACCCACCGGGTTGTTGTCCTGGGTCTGGTAGCCGACGGTGACCGTGGTGCTGTCGGTCAGGTCGCCTTCCAGCACGGCCATGCCGGCCATCTTGTTTTCCTTGTAGCGGTCGTAATAGAAATCGCGATCGGTATAGGCGGCGACCACGCGGCTGCGGAAGCGGCCATCGGTGGTCAGCGGCGCGGTCACATCCGCCTCCATGCGGCGGTAATCCCAGCTGCCGGCGCTGACCGAGAACGAGGCGTCGAATTCCTTGCCCGGGCGCTTGCGCAGCAGGTTGACCGTGGCCGACGGAACGCCGGCGCCGCTGAGCAGGCCGTTGGCACCGCGGATCACTTCCACGCGGTCGTAGAAGGCGGTGTCGTATTCCTGGTTGGTCGAGCCGCTGTAGGTGGGGATGCCGTCGACCTGGAAATCGGTGATGGCGAAACCACGCGCGTAGTACAGCGGGCGCTGGGTGTCATAGAAGGACACGCTGACGCCGGTGACGTTGCGCATCACGTCGTTGATGCTGAACAGCGATTCGTTCTGCAGTCGCTCCAGGCCGATCACCGTCGACGACTGCGGGGTTTCCTGCAGCGTGATCGGCAGGCGGGTGGTGCTCGACGGCGGTGCCGTCTGCTCCGCGCGCACGCTCACCCGGTCCAGGGTCTTGGCGTCGGAGGCATCGGCGGCAGCAAACGCGCTGGGCGCCGCCAGCAGGGACAGCGACGAAAGCAGGGCCGCCGGCAGCAGCGCGCGGCGGGGCAGGCGGTTACGCAGGGTCAAGGACATGGTGGGCTCGAGGGTTGGAAGCGGGGAAGGGTGGCGACAGTCGTCCAGTACCCGGGGCGACGGCTTCGGGCACATCAGGTCCATCTGGGAGGGCGCAGTCGCTTCGCAGGGCGCAAATGTAAATAATTCTTAACAACATTACAATTCGTATCAGTGGACATGGGCGTCCCGGCGCCGGGCACCGCCTTCTGTAGAGCCGAGCCTATGCTCGGCTGCATTTGGCTGGAGCCGAGCATGGGCTCGGCTTTACACCAGGGAGCCGCCCAAATACGAACGGCCACCCGAAGGTGGCCGTCCGTGTACCGCAGCGGGCAAGCAGGCTTACAGCGCCTGCAGCTCCTCGTTGGCGTTGCGCTTTTCCGGCGCGGCCGGCGCAGCGGCCGGGGCCAGCGCCGGCGTCGCACCGGCTTCCACCGGCACGTCCAGATACGGCAGGTGCAGGGTCTGGCTGGTCTGCGTGCGGATCTCGTTGGTCAGCGCGGCGCTGTCATTGAGCTTGCGCCCATACGACGACACGATCCCGCGCAGGCGGGTTTCCCAGCCGGCCTTCATCTGTTCCGGGAAGGCCTTGGCCATCAGGTCCAGCATGATCGGCGGCGAGGTCGAGGCACCCGGCGAGGCACCCAGCAGGGCGGCCAGGGTGTGGTCCTTGTCGGTCACGATCTCGGTGCCGAACTGCAGCACCGGGCCCTTCAACGGGTCGCGCTTGATGATCTGCACGCGCTGGCCAGCCGTCACCAGCTTCCAGTCAGTCGGCTTGGCGTTGGGGAAGTACTTGACCAGCTCGGCCTGACGGTCGGCATCATCCAGGCGCGCCTGGGCCATCAGGTACTGCACCAGGTCCAGGTTGTCCTTGCCCACCGACAGCATCGGGCCGACGTTGTTGTGGTTGACCGACGAATACAGGTCCCACCACGAGCCGTGCTTGAGGAACTTGGTGCTGTACAGGGCGAAAGGCCCGAACAGGATCACCGGCTTGCCATCGAGCTTGCGCGCATCCAGGTGCGGCACCGACATCGGCGGCGAACCGGTTTCGGCCATGCCGTAGGCCTTCACGTGGTGGCGCGAGGTCACGTCCGCGCCTTGGAAGGCGAGGAACTGGCCGCCCACCGGGAAGCCGGCGTAATCCTTCGATTCGGGAATGCCGGACATCTGCAGCAGCTTCAGCGCGGCGCCACCGGCACCGATGAACACGAAGCGGGCATGGGTGGTGGTCTCGGTGCCGGCCTTGAGGTCCTTCACCGTCACGTTCCAGCTCTTGTCGGCGTTCTGCCGCAGCGCGCTCACTTCATGTTCCAGGTGCAGGCCGAAGTTCGGGCTGCGCTGCAGGCCGGCGGTCAGCTGGCGGGTGATGACGCCGAAGTTGACGTCGGTACCGAGCGGCATCCAGGTCGCAGCGACCTTCTGCTTCGGGTCGCGGCCTTCCATCAGCAGCGGTGCCCACTGCTTGATCTGCGCCGGATCCTCCGAGTACTGCATGCCGTAGAACAGCGGATTTTTCACCAGCGCCTGCTGGCGCTTGTGCAGGTAGGCGATGTTGTCATCGCCCCAGACGAAGCTCATGTGCGGGGTCGGGTTGATGAAGTCGCTGGGCTGGCTCAGCCGGCCTTCCTTCACCTGGTGCGACCAGAACTGGCGCGAGACCTCGAACGATTCGGCGATGCCGACCGCGCGCTTGGTCTCGATGCTGCCGTCGGGCAGTTCCGGGGTGTAGTTCAGTTCGGCGAATGCCGAGTGGCCGGTGCCGGCGTTGTTCCAGCCGTCCGAGCTTTCGCCGGCGACGGTGTCGAGCCGCTCGTAGACCTGGATGTTCCAGTCCGGCTGCAGTTCCTGCAGGTAGGTGGCCAGGGTGATGCTCATGATGCCGGCACCGACCAGGACGACGTCGACCGGCTTGTCGTTGCTGGCGGCGGGCACCGAGCGCTGGGTCAGCGGCCAGTACAGGAACAGCGCGGCGGCCAGCAACAGCAGCACGAGCAGGGCGATAAGAGCCTTGCCAAATTTCTTCATGGGAATGACTTGGGCGTGGGGAAGGGGGCAGGATGCGCGCTGGGACAGCAAATGGCGTGAAGAAACAATGCCTTGCAGCAACCTGGCGCGATTTTAACCCGATCCGGTCCGGTTTTGATGCAATGCAGCATTCCGCTCCCCGGCGTCATGTGCTCAGACCAGTTCCAGGATCTCGTCGCCCGCCTCGTCCACCTCGCCGGTGGCCTGCCAGCCCAGGTGCCGGTAGAAACCATGCGAACGCGAGCGCGGATCGGCCGAGCAGGCCAGGAACAGGCGGCGATGGCCGGCGGCGCGGGCGAGTCCGACCACCTCCTGCAGCAGGCGCTGGCCGATGCCGCGGCCTTCGTAGTCCGGCAGCAGCGCCAGCACCAGCACCTCGCCACTGTCGCGGTCGGCGAAGCCGTAGCCGACCACCGTGCCGTCGTGCTCTGCGATGCGGCCGACGAAATCGCCCCCGGCGATGCCTGCCGCCCAGCTTTCCGCGGTGATGCCCAGTTCGGCCAGCTGCGCGGCGTTGAAGGCGTTCTCGCGGGTACGCCCGCGCAGGTCGATGCAGGCAGCCGCATCAGTGGCAAGGGCGGGGCGGTAGTGGATCGTCATGCAGGTTCCTTCAATAGCGCCGGGCCATGCCCGGTGGAAGCATTCAATCACTGCCGATGGTGAAGTACTCCGCGGCGAAGTAGCCCACCTGGTACGCCAGCGCCACTCCCGCCAGCACCACCTGCGCGCGCGCGGTGCGCAGGTTCCAGCCCAGCACGCAGACCACCAGCATCAGCGCCGTGTGCAGCGGATACTCCTCGCCCAGCAGACGCCAGCGACTCTGCCCCTTGATCGCGGTATCCACAAGATCCAGAAGCGTCAGCGTGGCGATCACGCTGAAGATCCAGCGCCGGCGCTGCAACAGGTAGGCGCCGTAGCTGCCGAAATCGCGCAGGTCATCGGGAAACAGCAGGGCGCACAGCAGGAACCACGTGGCGCAGTAAGCGATCACGAACAGATAGATCTCGAAGGTCCACTGATGCACCTGGATCAGGCGGAATTCCCACCACCAGAACGTCACCAGCGACACCAGCGTCCACGCCACCCAGCACAGGTGCAGGGCCGAACAGCCACGCCGCTGCGGGTGCTCGATGATCTGCGCCAGCCCCTTCAGCAGCGTGGTGATCGACAGGCCCAGGATGATGCCCATCACCACGCGGATATGCAGGAACACCGGATCGGTCTGCATCGCCCAGCCCCCAGAAGGTCGGATGCCGCGATGCTGGCACAGAAACCAGCCCCAAAAAATGGGGTCAGAGCCCGTTGCGCGGCAACGGGATCCGCCCTCGTGCCGACCAACGGTCGGCACCCACCACCAGCAGCACCATCAGCAGCACCATCAGCAGAAGCATCATCAGCAGCAGGTTCCAACAGCTCGCAGGAAACTGTCGAAGGCGGGGTGGGTCCGGTTGAGGGGGTGTGAGCGCCATGGATGGCGCGACCAAGCCCCCATGGATGGGTTCACGGCGTCCCCCTCAAC